>NZ_JBHVZA010000013.1:0-233613 GCF_042880275.1 Streptomyces sp. NPDC058308 | reverse complement strand
TTGAGCATCGTGCCCGCTTCGGAGGGGAACGCGGACTCGATCATGACCTGGTAGCGGCGCATGTCGACGATGTGGTCGATGTGCTCGATGTCGACCGGGCACTGCTCGACGCAGGCGCCGCAGGTGGTGCAGGACCACAGGACATCGGGGTCGATGACACCGTTCTCCTCGGCCGTGCCGATGAGGGGGCGCTCGGCCTCGGCGAGCGCGGCGGCGGGCACGTCCTTGAGCTGCTCCGCACTCGCCTTCTCCTCGCCCTCCATCGTCTTGCCGCCACCCGCCAGCAGATAGGGCGCCTTGGCATGCGCGTGGTCCCGCAGCGACATGATCAGGAGCTTCGGGGAGAGCGGCTTGCCCGTGTTCCAGGCAGGGCACTGCGACTGACAACGCCCGCACTCCGTGCAGGTGGAGAAGTCCAGCAGGCCCTTCCAGGAGAACTGCTCGACCTGGGAGACACCGAAGACGGCGTCCTCGGCCGGGTCCTCCCAGTCGATCGGCTTACCGCCGGACGTCATCGGCTGGAGCTCGCCGAGCGCCACCCCGCCGTCCGCCTCGCGCTTGAAGAAGATGTTCGGGAAGGCGAGGAAGCGGTGCCAGGCGACGCCCATGTCGGTGTTGAGACCGACCACGATCATCCAGATGAACGAGGTGGCGATCTTCAGTCCGGCGAAGAAGTACGTGAGGTTCTGCAGGGTGGAGAGATCCAGCCCCGCGAACCAGGAGACGAACGGGTACGAGATGAAGAACGAGGCCTCGTAGCCGTCGACGTGGTGCTGGGCGCCCTCCAGGGCGTGCAGCGTGAAGATGCAGACGCCGACGATGAGGATGACGGCCTCGACGAAGTACGCCTGGTCCGTCCTGGAGCCCGCGAAGCGGGACTTGCGGCCCGGCTCGTCGGGGCGGTTCAGCTGGCGGATGACGATCAGCGTGAGAATGCCGAGGACCGTCATGGTGCCGATGAACTCGACGAAGACGTTGTACGGTGCCCAGTCGCCGAGGACGGGCAGGAGCCAGTCGGCACGGAAGAGCTGGCCGATGGCGTTCACGATCGTCAGCAGCAGCGTGAAGAAGCCCACCGCCACGAACCAGTGCGCGAAGCCGACGATCCCCCACTTGTTCATGCGCGTATGGCCGAGGAATTCCTTGACCACGGTGAGGGCGCGCTGCCAGGGGTTGTCGGTCCTGAGACCGGCGGGCACGGGCTGACCGAGCCGGACGAACCGGTAGATCTGCACGATGGCACGGCTGAACAGCGCGACGCCGACCGCGATGAGAACCAGCGACACGATGATCGCGGCGAGTTGCATGGGGGCTCCTCGGGCCTGCGAGGCGAAGTGATGCCAAGCGGTACTTATGCAGCCCGTCCGGGACTGCCCATTACTCCGCCGCACTGTAGTCAGCGAGCCGACGATTCGCGTCGCTCGGGCGCGCCCGAAGGGGCGCGGGGAACTGCGCGCCCAGCCACCTGCGACCCGCAGCCGCGCACCGGCAGGCGGAAGCCCTACCTGCGCGTAAGTGCAGGATAAGAGTTGAGTGGCCCAGACTCACTTCTGTTGACGCCAGCGCAGCGCTCATGCATCCTTGAGTCAGATCCACTCAAGATGTACCTCTGGAGGAACCGAAATGGCACGTGCGGTCGGCATCGACCTGGGCACGACTAACTCCGTCGTCAGCGTTCTCGAAGGCGGCGAGCCCACCGTCATCACCAACGCCGAGGGTGCCAGGACCACGCCGTCCGTCGTCGCCTTCGCGAAGAACGGCGAGGTGCTGGTCGGCGAGGTCGCCAAGCGCCAGGCGGTCACGAACGTCGACAGGACCATCCGGTCGGTCAAGCGCCACATGGGCACCGACTGGAAGGTGGACATCGACGACAAGGGGTTCAACCCCCAGCAGATCTCGGCGTTCATCCTGCAGAAGCTGAAGCGCGACGCCGAGTCGTACCTGGGCGAGAAGGTGGCCGACGCGGTCATCACCGTCCCGGCGTACTTCAACGACTCCGAGCGCCAGGCCACCAAGGAGGCCGGTGAGATCGCGGGCCTGAACGTCCTGCGCATTGTCAACGAGCCGACCGCCGCCGCGCTGGCGTACGGCCTCGACAAGGACGACCAGACGATCCTCGTCTTCGACCTCGGTGGCGGCACCTTCGACGTGTCCCTCCTGGAGATCGGCGACGGCGTCGTCGAGGTGAAGGCCACGAACGGCGACAACCACCTCGGTGGTGACGACTGGGACCAGCGCGTCGTCGACTACCTGGTCAAGCAGTTCAACAACGGCCACGGCGTGGACCTGGGCAAGGACAAGATGGCGCTCCAGCGCCTGCGCGAGGCGGCCGAGAAGGCCAAGATCGAGCTGTCCTCCTCCACGGAGACCACGATCAACCTGCCGTACATCACGGCGTCCGCCGAGGGCCCGCTGCACCTGGACGAGAAGCTCACGCGCGCCCAGTTCCAGCAGCTCACGTCCGACCTCCTGGAGCGCTGCAAGACGCCGTTCCACAACGTCATCAAGGACGCGGGCATCCAGCTCTCCGAGATCGACCACGTCGTTCTCGTCGGTGGCTCCACCCGCATGCCCGCCGTCGCCGAGCTCGTCAAGGAGCTCACCGGCGGCAAGGACGCCAACAAGGGTGTGAACCCGGACGAGGTCGTCGCCATCGGCGCCTCGCTCCAGGCCGGTGTCCTCAAGGGCGAGGTCAAGGACGTCCTGCTCCTCGACGTGACCCCGCTGTCCCTCGGCATCGAGACCAAGGGAGGGATCATGACCAAGCTCATCGAGCGCAACACCACGATCCCGACCAAGCGCTCCGAGATCTTCACGACGGCCGAGGACAACCAGCCGTCCGTCCAGATCCAGGTCTACCAGGGCGAGCGCGAGATCGCGGCGTACAACAAGAAGCTCGGAATGTTCGAGCTCACGGGCCTGCCGCCGGCCCCGCGCGGTGTCCCGCAGATCGAGGTCTCCTTCGACATCGACGCCAACGGCATCATGCACGTGACCGCGAAGGACCTGGGCACGGGCAAGGAGCAGAAGATGACCGTCACCGGTGGCTCCTCGCTGCCGAAGGACGAGGTCAACCGGATGCGCGAAGAGGCCGAGAAGTACGCGGACGAGGACCACGCCCGCCGCGAGGCCGCCGAGTCCCGCAACCAGGGCGAGCAGCTCGTCTACCAGACGGAGAAGTTCCTCAAGGACAACGAGGACAAGGTCCCGGCTGACGTGAAGACCGAGGTCGAGACCGCCGTCGGCGAGCTGAAGGAGAAGCTCAAGGGCGAGGACACGGCCGAGATCCGCACCGCCACCGAGAAGGTCGCCGCCGTCTCGCAGAAGCTGGGCCAGGCCATGTACGCCGACGCCCAGGCCGCCGGTGCCGAGGGTGCCGCCCCCGGTCCCGACGCCGAGGCCAAGGCCGACGACGACGTCGTCGACGCCGAGATCGTGGACGACGAGAAGCCCGGTGACGCGAAGGGCGGCGCTGCCTGATGACCGAGGAGACCCCGGGTTTCGGCGACAGCGCCGAGAAGCCCGACGTCCCCTCTGGCGCCACCCCTGATGACGCCGCGCCGAAGGCTGCCGAGCCCTCCACCGAGGAGGGCGCGGCGGCCCCGGCCGGGGACGCGGAAAGCAACAAGACGTCCGCACAGGACGTGGGCCTGACCGCCCAGCTGGACCAGGTGCGCACCGCGCTCGACGAGCGCACGGCGGACCTCCAGCGGCTGCAGGCCGAGTACCAGAACTACCGCCGTCGGGTGGAGCGGGACAAGGTGACGGTGAAGGAGATCGCTTCGGCGAACCTCCTCTCCGAGCTCCTCCCCACCCTCGACGACATCGGCCGCGCCCGTGAGCACGGCGAGCTGGTGGGCGGCTTCAAGTCGGTGGCCGAGTCCCTAGAGACCGTCGTCGCCAAGCTGGGGCTGCAGCAGTTCGGCAAGGAGGGCGAGCCCTTCGACCCGACGATCCACGAAGCCCTGATGCACAGCTACGCACCGGACGTCACCGAGACGACGTGCGTCGCGATCCTGCAGCCGGGGTATCGCATCGGCGAGCGCACCATCCGCCCCGCGCGGGTGGCCGTCGCCGAGCCGCAGCCCGGCGCGCAGACGGTCAAGGGCGAGACGGCCGAGGGCGACGCCGCCGAGCCGGCCGAGCCGACGGACAAGGACAGCGGTGGCCCGGACGAGGGCTGACGTTGCACTGACGAGGGAGTACCGAAAGGGGGTACGTCGAGGATGAGCACCAAGGACTTCATCGAGAAGGACTACTACAAGGTCCTCGGCGTCCCCAAGGACGCCACCGAAGCCGAGATCAAGAAGGCGTACCGGAAGCTCGCCCGCGAGAACCACCCGGACGCCAACAAGGGCAACACCAAGGCGGAGGAGCGCTTCAAGGAGATCTCCGAGGCGAACGACATCCTCGGCGACCCCAAGAAGCGCAAGGAGTACGACGAAGCGCGTGCCCTCTTCGGCAACGGAGGATTCCGGCAGGGTCCCGGAGCCGGCGGCGGCTCGTTCAACTTCGACCTGGGCGACCTCTTCGGAGGCGGCGCCCAGGGCGGCGGTGGAGCGGCCGGCGGCTTCGGGGGCGGTCTCGGTGACGTCTTCGGGGGCCTGTTCAACCGCGGCGGCGCGGGTGCCGGATCCGGTACGCGTACGCAGCCGAGGCGCGGCCAGGACATCGAGTCCGAGGTCACGCTGAGTTTCACGGAGGCGGTGGACGGCGCGACGGTGCCGCTGCGCATGTCCTCCCAGGCGCCCTGCAAGGCGTGTTCCGGCACCGGCGACAAGAACGGCACACCGCGCGTGTGCCCGACCTGCGTCGGTACGGGCCAGGTCTCGCGGGGCGGGGGCGGCGGGTTCTCCCTCACCGACCCGTGCATGGACTGCAAGGGCCGCGGGCTGATCGCCCAGGACCCGTGCGAGGTCTGCGGCGGCAGCGGCCGCGCCAAGTCGTCCCGGACGATGCAGGTGCGGATCCCGGCCGGTGTCTCGGACGGGCAGCGCATCCGCCTGCGCGGCAAGGGCGCGCCCGGTGAGCGGGGCGGTCCGGCCGGCGATCTGTACGTGGTCGTGCATGTCGACGCCCACCCGGTCTTCGGCCGCAAGGGCGACAACCTCACGGTCACGGTGCCGGTCTCGTACCCCGAGGCGGCGCTGGGCGGCGAGGTGAAGGTGCCCACCCTGGGCGGCCCGCCCGTCACCCTGAAGCTGCCCGCCGGCACGCCCAACGGCCGTACGATGCGGGCCCGCGGAAAGGGCGCGGTCCGTAAGGACGGCTCCCGGGGCGATCTGCTCGTGACGGTGGACGTCGCCGTTCCGACGTCGTTGAGCGACGAGGCGAAGGAGGCCCTGGAGTCCTACCGCAAGGCGACTGCGGGCGACGACCCGCGGGCAGAACTGTTCCAGGCCGCGAAGGGAGCATGAGATGGACGGCCGTCGTCGACAGCCCGGACTGGGCAGGGCGTACCAACTCACCGACGAGACACCGGTGTACGTCATTTCGGTGGCCGCCCAGCTCTCCGGCCTGCATCCGCAGACCCTGCGTCAGTACGACCGCCTGGGTCTCGTCTCCCCGGACCGCACCGCGGGCCGGGGCCGGCGGTACTCCGCCCGCGACATCGAACTGCTGCGCACCGTGCAGCAGTTGTCGCAGGAGGAGGGCATCAACCTGGCCGGCATCAAGCGCATCATCGAGCTGGAGAACCAGGTCACCGCACTCCAGTCACGCGTCGCGGAGCTCACCGCGGCCGTGGAGGGCGCCGCCAGCGCCATGCAGCAGCGTGAAGCGGCGGTGCACGCCTCGTACCGTCGCGACCTCGTCCCCTACCAGGACGTGCAGCAGGCGAGCGCGCTGGTGGTGTGGCGTCCCAAGCGGGCGACCGAGCAGTAGGTTTCGGCGGATTCAGTACCCTGAGGCAGGGCCGGGAGGCGATGATCTCCCGGCCCTGCCTTGATGTCTGATGGGAACTACCCGGGGGAGTTGAGCCGAGCGTGGCCATGGTGGGGCTGTTCTGGATCGCCGAGGGCGATGTGTACGTGGGCGCGAAGCCGGCCGGGCTCGCCCCCGGGGTGCGGCTGACCCCGGAGGGCGTACTGGCCCTGGGTGACGGCCAGTCCGCCATGTGGCCGTGGGAGGACGTGCACGCGCTGACGGTCGACGACGTCCCGGTGAAGTCCCTGCGGCGGCACGTGAGCACGGCGGTCGACCTGGTCCTCACGGTCGGCCTCGGCGGCGGCGACGAGGCCCCCACGATGACGGTGCGGCTCGCGGCCCCCGACGGCGACACGAAACTGACGGCGTACACGGCGGCGGCGGTCGGCTACTCCCGAACGGAGTACGACCTCTCCCGCGCCCTGCTCTCCCGCCTCACGGAAGGCGCGGGCACCCTGATCACCACGCTGACGGCGATGGCGGACTGGGGCCGCCGCCACGAGGGCGGGTCGCCGCGGGCGGCGGAGCGGGAGAGGCTGTTGCGGGAGTGGGGTGCGGGGGTCTGAGGGGCGGGTGCCTCAGTGGTCCTGCCAGTGGTCCTGCCAGTGGTCCCGTCAGTGGTCCTGCTGGCGGGACAGGATTCCCGAGCGGTCGATGAGATAGCCGAGCTGGGCGCGGCTGCGGCTGCCCAGGGTGGCGGCCAGTTTGGCTATGTGGACGCGGGCGGTGCGGATGTTCATGCCGAGGCGGTCGGCTATCTCCGCGTCGGTGAGGCCTTCGACGAGGAGGCCGGCGACGGCGTGCTGGCGGGTGGTGACGCCGTTCTCGGAGGGTTCGGGGGCGGCCTGCGGCCACATGGGGGTGGCCAGGCGCCACAGCCGCCAGAACGTGGTGGCGAAGTACTCCACCAGGGCCGGGTGGCGGAGTTCGAGGGCGACGCTGCGGTCCCGGCTCGCCGGTATGAAGGCCACGGTGCGGTCGAAGACGAAGAGCCGGTCGGTGACCTCGTCGAGAGTGCGGGCCTCGGTGTCGCCGTCCAGTTGCTCGAAGTAGGCGAGTACGGGCAGGGAATGGCGCGTCGTGTGCTGGTAGAGGGTGCGCATGCGGCAGCCCCGGGTCAGGATCGCCTGGTCCCGGGGGAAGGCTTCGGCCAGGGTCTCGGGGGGCCGGGTGCCGCCGGGCTGGATCGCGAGGAACTCCTCCGTGACGTCGTTCATGGCCCGGTCTATGGCCGAGTTGATGCGGTCGAGGCCGTCGAGGACGGTGATGGTGGGCGCGCGGAGGCCCGAGTCGGGCTGTGCGTCGAGGCGGCGGGACGGTTCGGACGAGGCGCTGGGCCGGGCCTCGTGACAGTGCTGCTCCCTGATGCGGTCCTCCATGGTGCGAAGGAGCCGGGGCAGGGCGACGGCGGGGGCGGTGGGTTGCAGCCACTGCAGGCCGTCGAGGCCGGGCTGGAGGAGGCCGAGCTCCATGAGGCAGGGCGCCGGTTCGGTCTCGCTGTGGTGGATCCGGCCCTCGCGCACGGCACGGCTGTAGACGGAAAGTCCTGCCGTACAGAGCTCTTCGACGGCGTGCGGTGAGTGCTCCGTGGCCATGCGGGCCCCCTCCTGCCTGGTTGAAGCGTCGCGATTCTATGCAGGCGGGGACGGGGCGGGCCGGATGCCGTAGTTGAAGTGTCTGCTTCTGGACTGCGGCTTCTGCGCGTCTGGTGATGGGCGCCTGTGCCGTGCGCGCCGACCCGTGGAGAACACCGTCACCGATCTTGGCCGAGAATGCCCGACCGGCCGATCAGATAGCCGAGTTGGGCGCGGCTGCCGCTGCCGAGCGTGGCGGCGAGTTTGGCGATGTGGATGCGGGCGGTCCGGATGTTCATGCCGAGGCGCTCGGCGATGTCCGCGTCGGTGCAGCCCTCGACGAGGAGGCGGGCGATGTCGCGCTGGCGGGGGGTGACGCCGCTGCCCGCCGGGAGCGGGGCGCTGCGCGGATCCAGCGGGACGGCGAGGCGCCAGAGGCGCTCGAAGGCCGTCACGAAGTACTCGATGAGGACGGGGTGACGGATCTCCAGTGCCGCGGTGTGGTCCTTGTCCGCGGGGATGAAGGCCACGGTCCGGTCGAGCACGAAGAGGCGTTCGGGCACCTCCGCCAGCGTGCGGACCTCGGTGTCGCCGTCGAGTGTCTCGTGGTACGCGAAGACGGGTAGGGAGTGGCGCGTCGCGTGCTGGTAGAGGGTGCGCAGCCGGCCGCCTCTGGCGAGGACGCCGCGTACCTCCGACAGGAACTGGTCCAGTATCACCGGGGGCTGGACCCCGCCGGGCTGGATGGAGAGCATCTCCTGTCCGGGTCCCGCGCCGGAGCCGGGCCCGGACAGGGCGCGGCTCACCGCCTCCTGGATCTCGGGCAGTTCGCGCAGCACGGTGATGGCGCAGGGCGCGGAGCTCGGCACCGACCTGCGGGCCAACTCCATGAGCGGCTCGAACGCCGTGGCGAGGCGGGTCTCGCTGAGGCGTCGCGCGGCGATGCGCTGCTGGATGCCTTCGAGCAGCCGGGGCAGGGCTACCGCGGGCGGGGCCGGGAGGAGCCACCGCGGGTCGTCGGCGTCCGGGTGCAGCAGTCCGAGGGCGGCCAGACAGGGCAAGGGTTCGGCGTCCGCACGGGCCACGCGGTTCTCGCGCAGGGCGCGGGCGTAGAGCGCGGAACCGGCTTCGCAGAGTTCGTCGGGGCCGTGGGGGTGGGGCCCGGCGGTCACTTCGGGTGGCCCTGGTCGAGGATTCCCGACTGGGCGATGAGGTAGCCGAGCTGGGCGCGGCTGCCGCTGCCGAGGGCGGCGGCGATCTTGGCGATGTGGGCGCGGCAGGTGCGGACGTTCATGCCGAGGCGGCGGGCGATGGCCTCGTCGACGTGGCCATCGATGAGAAGTTTGGCGATGGAGCGCTGGACGCCGGTTATCCCGTCGGTCGAGGGCGCGTACGGTACCTCGTCGATCAGGGGAGTGGCCTTGCTCCACTGGTGCTCGAAGACCTTGGCGAGGTACTCGACGATCCCGGGGTGGCGCAGTTCCAGGGCGACCTGGCGGTCTTCGCGCGCGGGAATGAGAGCGACGGTGCGGTCGAAGATCATCAGTCGGTCGATCAGTTCCTCTAGGGTTCTGATCTGGACATTGCCCTTGGCCATGCGCGCCGCGTAGGCCAGGGTCCCCTGGCTGTGGCGGACGGTGTGCTGGTAGAGCGTGCGCATCGTGATGCCGCGGTCGAGTACCGTCTGTCCGCGCTGAAGTGCGACGGTGAGCGAGTCCTCGCTGCGGCCGCCGCCCGGCTGGGCGGTGAGGATTTCGAAGCTGCACTCGGCCGTGGCCCGCTCGATGGCGGCATCGATGTGCCGGCTGTTCTCCAGAACCGCGATCGAGGGGCTCGTCGGCTCGGACCGCGCGGTGATGGCCATGAATGGCTCGAAAATGTCTGTGAGCTGCACGGCGAGTCTCCGCCGGTCGCGGATCTCCCGCTCAAGGGGGTTGAGGCGCTGGGCGAGCGCGGCGGCGGGAGAAACCGGATGCAACCAGCCGCCGTCGTCCGGGTCGGGATGCAGCAGGCTGGATTCCAGGAGGCAGGGCGTGTTCTCGGCCTCGGAGCGGGCCAGGCGACCATTGGCCAGTGCATGGGCGTAGAGCCGCGAGCCCTCGTCACACAACGGCGTTGAGGGGTGAGGATGTGTCGGTTTGGTGCCTGTTGTTAGCAAATCTCCACCCCCCAGGGTCCTGAACGTGCAGGAACATGATGCATCGACCCTGTGGCTTTGACGTGCTCAATTGAGACATCGTCTCTAGAGCCGGGGGAGAGAAATCTACCAAGTGAGGACGAAGCCGATCATGTTTAAGCGCATGCTTCGCTCGGTGCTTGTCACCACCTTCTCCGTCGGGCTGGGCCTGGGCACGGTGACCACCCTGGATCTCTCCTGGAACAGCGGACCGGCTGGGGGGACCTCGGTCTCCGCAGCGAGGCCGGACCTGTCCTGGGACATGCTCCCGGAGGGTGGCCAGGCGTGAGCACCCCTCCCGATGACCGCACCTTCCGCCGGGAAATGGCCACCGCCTACCGCTCCGGCTGGCACTTCATCGACCTCGTGACCGCGATCCCCCACCGCGGCGACTCGTTGATGGTGACCCTGCTCGGCGAGCCGATCGTCGTCACGCGTGACGACGAGGAAGAGATCAGGGCCTACCGGTGCCTGCGCAGGCCCCGTGGCGCGCCGCAGCCCGTGCGCTGCGCCATCCGGTACGGGATGGTCTTCGTCAATCTCGACCGGCGCGACCACCAGGTGGTCGGCGGCCAGGACCAGCACGACCAGGGCGCCGCGAGCGCCTCGGACAACATCACAGCCACCCCCCGCAGTGCCTGACGCGATTCCCCCGTCGTTTTAAATCGCGCAGGCGCTTCCCCCAGCAGCGGCGCCACCGTGGACCTGAACACGGTGGCGCCGCTGTGGTGTGCCCGGTGTGGTGGGCCCGGTGTGGTGGGCCCGGCCCGTTCCGGCCGCGGGCTACGCCTTGCCGAGCGCCCGGGTCAGCGTGATCTCGATCAGGACGCGGTCCGGGTTGGGTGACGGCCTGCGCTCGTAGCGCTCCTCGTAGCGGAGCTCCGCTTCCTCGATCGCCGCCGGTTCCCTCCTGATCACCGCCCGCCCCTCCAGCGTCGCCCACCGCCGGCCCTCGAACTGGCAGACCGCCACCCGCGCCCCGGGCCCGTCCGGGCCCGCCGCCGCGAGGATGTTCAGGACCTTCCGGCTGGTCCTGCGGGCGAGGACCCGGGCGACCCCCGCCGCCGGGTCGTACGTCACGCCGACGGGCACCACGTGCGGTGTGCCGTCCGGGCGCAGGGTCGTCAAGGTGCACACGCGCCGCTCGCGCCAGAAGCTGAGGTAGGGCTCGGGCGGGTCGCGCGGATCTATCCGGGCGGCGGCGGGGGAAGGGTTCGGGGCCATGGGTACGGAACATAGCCGCCCGGACTTCCCGCGCTTCCCTTGAGTGGAATAGACTCAACTTTGTGTACGTTGGCATAGTCAGTGTTACGGGCGCAGCTGCGTGGAACCCGTAGAGGGAACCCGTAGACCCGGTAGAACCCGTAGAACCCGTAGCCCGTACGACTTGGTTGGACCCCGTAAGGAGGAGAAGCGCACGTGGACGCCGAGCTGACCAACAGGAGCCGGGACGCGATCAACGCGGCCACCAGCCGCGCCGTGCAGGACGGCCACCCCGATCTGACCCCCGCGCATCTGCTGCTCGCGCTGCTTGAGGGGGAGGACAACGAGAACATCACCGACCTGCTCGCCGCGGCCGGCGCCGACCAGGCGGCCGTGCGCGCGGACACCGAGCGGGTCCTCGCGGGGCTGCCCAGCGTGACCGGGTCCACCGTCGCGCCGCCCCAGCCCGACCGCGAGATGCTGGGCGTCGTCGCGGACGCCGCCAAGCGGGCGAAGGAGCTCGGCGACGACTACCTGTCCACCGAGCACCTGCTCATCGGCATCGCCGCCGAGGGCGGCAGGGCCGGGGACGTACTCAACCGGCACGGAGCCGGCAGCAAGAAGCTGCTGGCCGCCTTCGAGAAGACCAGGGGAGGGCGCCGGGTGACCACACCCGACCCCGAGGGCCAGTACAAGGCCTTGGAGAAGTTCGGCACCGATTTCACCGCCGCCGCCCGCGAGGGCAGGCTCGACCCGGTCATCGGGCGTGACCAGGAGATCCGGCGCGTGGTGCAGGTCCTGTCGCGGCGTACGAAGAACAACCCCGTCCTCATCGGCGAGCCCGGCGTCGGCAAGACCGCCGTCGTCGAAGGGCTCGCCCAGCGCATCGTGAAGGGCGACGTCCCGGAGTCGCTGAAGAACAAGCGGCTCGTCTCCCTCGACCTGGGCGCCATGGTCGCGGGCGCGAAGTACCGCGGCGAGTTCGAGGAGCGCCTGAAGACCGTCCTCTCCGAGATCAAGGGGAGCGACGGGCAGATCATCACGTTCATCGACGAGCTGCACACCGTCGTGGGCGCGGGCGCCGGCGGCGACTCCGCCATGGACGCGGGCAACATGCTCAAGCCCATGCTCGCCCGCGGTGAGCTGCGCATGGTCGGCGCGACCACCCTCGACGAGTACCGCGAGCGGATCGAGAAGGACCCCGCCCTGGAGCGGCGCTTCCAGCAGGTCCTCGTCGCCGAGCCGAGCGTCGAGGACTCCATCGCCATCCTGCGCGGGCTCAAGGGGCGGTACGAGGCCCACCACAAGGTCCAGATCGCCGACAGCGCGCTCGTCGCCGCCGCCACCCTCTCCGACCGGTACATCACCTCCCGCTTCCTGCCCGACAAGGCCATCGACCTCGTCGACGAGGCCGCGTCCCGGCTGCGCATGGAGATCGACTCCTCGCCCGTCGAGATCGACGAGCTCCAGCGTGCCGTCGACCGCCTGAAGATGGAGGAGCTCGCCCTCAGCAAGGAGACGGATCCGGCCAGCAAGCAGCGCCTGGAGAAGCTGCGGCGCGACCTCGCCGACAAGGAGGAGGAGCTGCGCGGCCTCACCGCACGCTGGGAGAAGGAGAAGCAGTCCCTCAACCGCGTCGGTGAGCTGAAGGAGAAGCTCGACGAGCTGCGCGGCCAGGCCGAACGCGCCCAGCGCGACGGCGACTTCGACACCGCGTCCAAGCTGCTCTACGGCGAGATCCCCAGCCTGGAGCACGACCTGGAGGTCGCCTCCGAGGCCGAGGAGGAGGCCGTTCAGGCCAAGGACCTCATGGTGAAGGAGGAGGTCGGTCCCGACGACATCGCCGACGTCGTCGGATCCTGGACCGGCATCCCCGCAGGACGCCTCCTCGAAGGCGAGACGCAGAAGCTGCTGCGCATGGAGGACGAGCTCGGCCGCCGCCTCATCGGCCAGACCGAGGCCGTGCGCGCGGTGTCCGACGCGGTGCGGCGCACCCGCGCGGGCATCGCCGACCCCGACCGGCCCACCGGTTCCTTCCTCTTCCTCGGCCCGACCGGTGTCGGCAAGACCGAGCTGGCCAAGGCCCTCGCGGACTTCCTCTTCGACGACGAGCGGGCCATGGTCCGCATCGACATGAGCGAGTACGGCGAGAAGCACAGCGTGGCGCGGCTCGTCGGCGCCCCGCCGGGATACGTCGGCTACGAAGAGGGCGGACAGCTGACCGAGGCCGTGCGGCGGCGCCCGTACAGCGTCGTGCTCCTCGACGAGGTCGAGAAGGCGCACCCCGAGGTCTTCGACATCCTGCTCCAGGTGCTCGACGACGGACGGCTGACCGACGGACAGGGCCGGACGGTCGACTTCCGCAACACCATCCTGGTCCTCACGTCCAACCTCGGCAGTCAGTACCTCGTGGAGCCGCTGACCAGCGAGGAGGAGAAGAAGCAGCAGGTCCTTGAGGTCGTGCGGGCCTCCTTCAAGCCCGAGTTCCTCAACCGGCTCGACGACCTCGTCGTCTTCTCCGCGCTCAGCAGGGACGAGCTGGCGCACATCGCCGAACTGCAGATCAACCGCCTCGCCAAGCGGCTCGCCGACCGGCGTCTCACGCTGGACGTCACCCCCGAGGCGCTGGCCTGGCTGGCGGACGAGGGCAACGACCCGGCGTACGGCGCGCGCCCGCTGCGCCGCCTCATCCAGACGTCCATCGGCGACCGGCTCGCCAAGGAGATCCTGGCGGGTGAGGTGAAGGACGGGGACGTGGTCCGGGTGGACCGGGTCGCGGACGGCCTCATCGTGGGCCCCGCGTCGGCCCCTACGGGCAAGTCCCTGTAGCGGTACGGCACCCCGTCTGCGGGGGGTGGTCCGTCCTCGCGCAGTTCCCCGCGCCCCCTGGAGGGCGCTGCGCGCCCGTCAGGAGCGCGGGGAACTGCGCGAGCAGCCATCGACCGTCCGCGGTCGGCGAACGGCACAAACCCGGCCGGGTGCGGAGCCGGGCTTGCCCCCGGGGGCCCTTCCTGGGAGAGGATGGGCCCATCCATACGAAGGGACACAGCACGTGAGCATCGACCCGTCCTCCATTCCGAATTTCGGGGGCCAGCCCGAACCGCAGCAGGGCGCAGGACCGGCGGGCCCCGTCGTCCCCGACCAGGACCTGGTGAAGCAGCTCCTGGACCAGATGGAGCTCAAGCACGTCGTCGACGACGAGGGTGACCTCGCGGCGCCGTGGGAGGAGTTCCGTACGTACTTCATGTTCCGCGGCGAGGACGACCAGCAGGTCTTCTCGGTGCGGACGTTCTACGACCGGCCGCACACGATCGAGACCAAGCAGCAGCTCCTCGAGTCGATCGACGACTGGAACCGCCGCACCCTGTGGCCGAAGGTCTACAGCCACACGCACGACGACGGCACGGTCCGCCTCATCGGCGAGGCCCAGATGCTGATCGGCACCGGTGTCTCCCTGGAGCACTTCGTGTCGTCGACGGTCAGCTGGGTGCGCGCCGCGATCGAGTTCGACCGCTGGCTCGTCGAGCAGCTGGGCCTGGAGTCCGAGGTCGACTCGGCCGAGGGCGAGGAGAAGCCCGGCGACGGCGAGGCCTGAGGCCACGCCGGTACGCGAGCAAGAGCCCGGCCGGAACGCACACCACCAGGTGGGCGCTTCCGGACCGGGCTCTCGTCATAGCCTGGTGAGCACGGCATCCGCCCGGGGCGAGCGGCGGACCTCTTGGCGGCGGACGAGAGAAAGCGGGAACGCATGGACACGGTGGGGACGGCGGGCTTCCGCGGCGAGGTGGGCTCGGAGCAGTGGGCCCCCGCCGCGCGCGTGCGGGACATGGGGACCTCGATCTTCACGGAGATGACGGAGCTCGCGCGCCGCACCGGTGCCGTGAACCTCGGGCAGGGGGTCCCGGAGCTGCCCGCCCCGCCCGCGCTCCTCCAGGACGTCGCGGACGCCGTGCGCTCCGGCAACAACCAGTACCCGCCCGCGGCCGGCTTCCCGGCCCTGCGCGAGGCGATCGCCGCCCACCAGCTCCGGCGGTACGGGCTCGACTACGCGCCCACCGGAGAGGTCCTGGTCACCACGGGCGCGACGGAGGCGCTCGCGGCGGCCCTCCTCGCGCTCTGCGACCCCGGGGACGAGGTCATCGCCTTCGACCCCTGCTACGACGCCTACGCGGCGGACGCACGCCTGGCCGGCGCCCGTGTCGTGGGCGTCCCCCTCGTCCTCGACGGCGACGGCTTCGTCCTCGACGCCGACGCGCTCAGGGCCGCCGTGACGCCCCGTACGCGGGTGCTTCTGCTCAACTCCCCGCACAACCCCACGGGAAAGGTCTTCACGCCCGAGGAGCTGGCGGCGGTCGCGGACGTCTGCCGCGAGCACGCGCTGACGGTCGTCACGGACGAGGTCTACGAACACCTCGTCTTCGAGGACGGCGCGCGGCACGTGCCGATCGCGACGCTGCCGGGCATGCGCGAGCGGACGCTGATCGTCTCGTCGGCCGGGAAGACCTTCAATGTGACGGGCTGGAAGATCGGCTGGGTCTGCGGCCCGGCCCCGCTCGTCGCGGCGGTCGGCTCCGCGAAGCAGTTCCTCACCTACGCCTCGGGCACGCCGTACCAGGAGGCACTGGCCCGGGCGCTCGGCTCGGTGGAGGAGTGGGCGGCAGGCGTACGGGACACGCTGCGGGCCAACCGCGACGTGCTGAGCGCCGGCCTGGCCGGGGCGGGCCTGCACCCCTTCCGCGCCGACGCCGGTTACTTCCTCCAGGCGGACGTGCGCCCGTGGGGCTACGACAGCGGCATCGACTTCTGCCGCGAACTCCCGCGGCGCGCGGGCGTCGTGGCCATCCCGACGTCGGCGTTCTACCTGACCCCCGGCGCCCCGGCCTGGCTGGTCCGCTTCTCGATCTGCAAGCGCGAGGACTCGATCCGCAAGGCGGTGGAGCAGCTCGCCGCGGCGCGCTGAGCAGACGGGGCTACAAAGACAGGCTCCGAACCTCTGGAGTTCCTCAACTCTGCTTTGGGCCGGGTTCGGCACGGGCATCCCCCTGTCACGCAAGAAGCACGGCCCACGGGGGACCTGCTTCGGGGGAACGGAAGGAGTGTGAGGGCCATGGTCGTGGCTTTCGTCTTCGTCGTGGTGTTCGTGTTCGCCTTGGTCGCGGTGTTCAGCTTCGGGGGAAGCAGCCGCCGCCGTACGGGTGCGCGGTGGAGCTCGGGCACCGCGTCCGGTGCGTCGGGCGGCAGTTGGTGGGCCGGGGGCGACGGCGGTGGCGGGCACCACGGCGGCGGAGGGCACTCCTGCGGTGGCGGGTCGTCCTGTGGGAGCAGTGGCTCCTCGTGCGGAGGTGGCGGGGGCGGATGCGGCGGAGGCAGCTGACACGGGGCAGCTGGTCCACCGATTCCACGGAGGCGCCCGGCGGGGGCGGACGATTCCCGCCGGGCGCTTCGCCGTGCGGGGCGTCGTGCGACGGGGGCGTGCTCGGGAGCCGTGCCGTGGTTGACGTAGTGAACAGTTGAACTGTGCGGCCCTCATGGGGATGGAAACCCTACGAAGTTGGGTAAAAACGCAGTAGCAGCGTCGCCGACCATGATTCCCTCTTGAACGTCAGCACCGCCCAAGGACGTACGTCGCAGGTTTCGCAGAAAGCGTTCTGGATACCCGTCAGATGACGTCCTCGTGGGCACGAGCCGGCATCCCGACCTCCCGGTGACCGATCCGGGTGCGCCGGCCCCACCTCCATTGAGTGTTAGCGGAGCCGACCCATGCTCACGACCCTGAACACTGCGTACACCGACACGCGCGCCGCGGACCTCGCCTGGGCCCTGGGGCGCGAGCCGCTGCCCGCGCTCGCCACCCTCGAACTGGAACTGGGCGGCACAAAGATGCAGTTGAGACTGCTCGGCGCCTCACACCAGGTTCTCCTGGAGGAGGACCGGGGCGGCTGTTCCGAGACCGTGGCCTGCATCCCCGGCAGCAGCACCCCGCTCCCGCTCGGCGTCTCCAAGCGCGTCGGCGAATGGGAGTACGAATTCGCCGCGCGCGTGGAGACGCTGTCGCGGGGCCAGTTCGCCGGCCGGGCGCAGGAGTTGCTCGCCCTGGTCGCCGAGCACCCGCACGGCCTGGCCGGCGTGTTCCCCGGCAGCCCGCACGCCTTCACCGCCCTCCTCGCGCAGCGTCACGAAGGGGCGCTGATGTGGCGTACGTGGCACGCGTACCCGCAGGACGGCCAGCTGGTGGCGACACGGACCCGGGTGGGCGTGCGCATGCCGACGCCGGTGCCGCTGTGAGGGAGAGGGATGCGTAGAACGGGAGTTGCACCCATGTGGGGGAACCGGAGTGAGTGCGCGGTGACGTAGCGTGCCAGGGTGCTCGAGTCCTCGGTGCGGTTGCCGGTCTCTGCCCGGACAGGACGGTCCCTCGTTCTCGCGGGCGTGTTCGTCTGTGCTGCCTGCGGACTCGTCTACGAACTCGAACTGGTCGCCCTCGCGTCGTACTTGATCGGCGACTCCGTCACCCAGGCATCCGTCGTGCTCTCCGTGATGGTCTTCGCCATGGGCATCGGCTCGCTGCTCGCCAAGCGGCTGCGGTGCCGCGCCTCCGCCTGGTTCGGCCTCGTCGAGTCGGCGCTCGCGCTGGTCGGCGGGTGCAGCGCCATGGCGTTGTACGCGGCGTTCGCGTGGACCGGCGAGCGGGGAGAGGTGTGGGCGGACGGATCGCGGTTCCTGCTCGTCGCGTTCTCCCTCGCCATCGGCATCCTCATCGGCGCCGAGGTGCCGCTCCTGATGGTGCTCATCCAGCGCATCCGGCGCCAGGACGCCAGCGGCGCCGTCGCCGACCTCTTCGCCGCCGACTACGTGGGCGCCCTGGTGGGCGGGCTCGCCTTCCCCTTCCTGCTCCTGCCGCTGTTCGGGCAGCTGACGGGCGCCCTGTTCACCGGCGCGGTCAACGCCTTCGCGGGCGGCGCGCTCGTGCTCGGCCTGTTCCGGCGCGACCTCAGCGTCCGCGGCCGCTGGGCGCTGCTCACCGTGAACGTCCTCGTGCTCTCCCTGCTCGCCTCCGCCGCCGTGCTCGTCGACGACTTCGAGCGGGCCGCCCGGCGCGCGGTGTACGGCGCGGACGTCCGGGTCGCCGTCCAGACCGACGTCCAGGAAGTCGTCCTGACCGGCGGGCGGCACGGCACCCTGGACCTCTTCCTCGACGGACGCCTGCGCATCAGCGGACGCGACGAGCGGCGCTACCACCGGGGCCTGGTGGCGCCCGCGATGCGCGGACCGCACGCCCGCGTCCTGGTCCTCGGCGGCGGCGACGGCCTCGCGGCACGCGAGATCCTGCGCCACCGCGGGGTGCGCCGCGTCGACATCGTCGAGCTGGACGCGGTCGTGGTCGGCCTGGCGCGGCACGACCGGGCGCTGAGCGAGCTCAACGGCCACGCGTACCGCGACCCGCGGGTCCATGTGGTGAACGCCGACGCCTTCCGCTGGCTGCGCTCCGCCCGCGCGCGGTACGACGTGGTGATCTCCGACCTGCCGGATCCGGGCATCACCGTCAGCACGAAGCTGTACTCCCAGGAGTTCTACGGCCTCGCCACCCGCGTCCTCGCCGGCTCCGGCCGCCTCGCCGTGCACGCGGGCCCGCTGGTGGCCCGGCCCCGCACCTTCTGGACGGTGGAGGCGACGCTGCGTTCGGCGGGGCTGCGGACCGTGCCGTACCGCGTGGGCGGCCGCCGTTCCGGGTTCGCCGCCGGGCCCGACCGGACGGCGCAGGGCGCCCGCGCGGTGCGCGACTGGGGCTTCGTGCTCGCCGCGCGGACCGAGCCCGTGCTGCTGCGGGCGGCCGGCTCCGCGGTGGTGCGGGCCGGTGCCGCCGCGGCCGAGCGGACCCGGCAGCCGGGGCTCGCGCCGTCCACCCTTGTGCATCCGCGTTACGCGAACTGACGTACAACACTTGACGAACAGTCGTACAAGTGGCGGCCTCGTGGGTAGGCTCGACTGCCATGGAGCATGAGGTGTTCGTTCCGGTTTCGGCAGAGCGGCTCCGGCAGGTCCTGGCCGACCCCGAGCGGGTCGCAGGGGCGGTCCCCGGGCTGCAGCGCGACGCGGAGGAGACGGCGGGCCCGCTCTCCGGGCGCCTCAGGGTGCGCGTCGGGGGCCAGGGCGGGCACACCATCACGTACCGCGGGACGGCGCGGACCGCGGCCCGCGGCGACGGTACGTACGCGATCGAGGCCGAGGGAGCCGAGGTGCGCGGCTCCGGGGCCGTGCAGCTCACGCTGACCGTGCGGCTCGCGCCGGCCGTCGGGGGGACGACCCTCACGTTCGGCGGCACCGCCGTCGCCGACGGGCGGATCACCGAAGGTTCTCCACAGGCTGTGGAATCCGTGGTGCACCGGCTGCTCGAACGGTTCGCCGAGGGGCTCGGGTCGGTGGCGCCGCCCGACACGGTGCCCGACGCCGCGGCCGGGACGCACACCGTCACCGTGTTCGAGACCGAGGTGCCGCCGCCCTCCCTCGACCCGCTGAGCGACGGCCTCGACGCGGAGGACGACGTCGACGACGCCGATGACCTGGGCGATCTCGACGACATCGTCGTCGACGACGCGAGCGACGTGCGCGACCCGGACGACGCCGACGACGCGGCCGACGTCGAGACCATCGACGTACCGCCCGCCGAGGCCGCCCACGCGCGCCGCACCATGATCGGCCGCTCCGCCGAGGAGGTCGACCACGCCCCGCCCCGCGGCCGGTACGCGCCCGCGCCCGCCCCCGAGTCCCTCACCGCCGGTGCCACACTCCGCTGGGCCGCGCCCGCCGCCGCCCTCGCCCTGGCCTCGGCCATCGTCGTCGGCAGGGCCCTGCGCCGCCGCCGCTGAGAGCCTGTGTCATATCCCCGGCCGGGCGGCCGTCGTCTGGCACGCACGCTCGCCGCGTTGCCGAAAAGCCCTAGTAGCTCCTCCCCCAGGCCTTAAGGGCCCGGGGGGACCCCCATCGAGGACTTCCCGGCGCCTTGCGATCGCACGCACCAGACGACGCCCGCTGATCCGACCGGGGATATGACACAGGCTCTGACCCGGGACCCGCCCGGCACGCCGTAGGGTCGGCTCCGTGAGTACCGAAAACGTGACCCTGACCGCGGGCGACGCGGAAGTGACCGTCCAGCCGGGCAACGGCTGCCGCATCGGAAGTCTGCGCATCGACGGTGTCGAGCTGCTCAGGCAGGGGGAGCGCTACGGCTGCTTCCCGATGGTGCCGTGGTGCGGCCGCATCGAGAACGGCCGGTTCCAGGACGGTGCGACGGTCCACCGGATGCCGCTGAACTCCCCGCCGCACGCCATCCACGGCTTCGGCCGCGACGCCGCGTGGCGCACGGCCCGCACCGGCGGGAGCGAGGCGGTCTTCACGTACGACCTGACCGACCCCTGGCCCTACGCGGGGCGCGTCACCCAGATCGTGGAGCTCACCGAGGAGGCGCTGACGCTGCGCCTCGGCATCGAGTCGCGCGGCGGCTCCTTCCCCGCGCAGGCCGGCTGGCACCCGTGGTTCCACCGCAACCTCGGCGGCCAGGACGTCCGCATCGGCTTCTCCCCCGCCTGGCAGGAGGAGCGCGGCGACGACCACCTGCCCACCGGCCGCCGGATCGACCCGCTCCCCGGCCCCTGGGACGACTGCTTCGGCATGCCCGACGGGGTGGACGTGACGCTGACCTGGCCCGGACAGTTCGAGGTGAACGTCAGGAGCCGCGAGCAGTGGGTCGTCGTCTACGACGAGCAGGAGGCCGCGGTGTGCGTGGAGCCGCAGACCGGGCCGCCCAACGGGCTCAACACCGACCCGCGCCTGGTCACCCCCATCGAGCCGCTGGAGACGGCGACGACCTGGACCTGGCGGCGGCTTTAAGCTCTAGGGCATGACTGACGTACGCGGCGAGCTGCTGCAGCAGATCAAGGACAAGGCCGTCGTGCACGGCAAGGTGACGCTCTCCTCCGGCCTGGAGGCCGACTACTACATCGACCTCCGCCGGATCACCCTCGACGGCGAGGCCGCCCCGCTGGTCGGCCAGGTCCTGCTCGACCTCACCGAGGACCTCGACTTCGACGCCGTGGGCGGCCTGACCATGGGCGCCGACCCCGTCGCGGGCGCGATGCTGCACGCGTCCGCCGCGCGCGGCAAGCGCCTGGACGCCTTCGTCGTCCGCAAGGCCGCCAAGGCGCACGGCATGCAGCGCCGCGTCGAGGGCCCGGACATCAAGGGCCGCCGCGTCCTGGTCGTCGAGGACACCTCCACCACCGGCGGCTCCCCGCTGACCGCCGTCGAGGCCGTCCGCGAGGCGGGCGCCGAGGTCGTCGGCGTCGCCACGATCGTGGACCGGGCCACCGGCGCGGGCGAGAAGATCACCGAGGGCGCGGGCGTGCCGTACCTCTTCGCGTACTCCAAGGACGACCTCGGACTGGCCGACTGAGGACTTTGGTCCCGCCGAGCCGCGACCGGCAGGAGCTGCCCGGCTCGTCTGGAAAGATGGGGGCGACGATGACGTCGCCCCCTTAGGTCAGGGCCAAGCACACACCCGCACATCACAAGGAGCGGACACATGCCCATCGCAACTCCCGAGGTCTACGCCGAGATGCTCGACCGGGCGAAGGCAGGCAAGTTCGCCTACCCGGCCATCAACGTGACCTCCTCGCAGACCCTGCACGCGGCCCTGCGCGGCTTCGCGGAGGCCGAGAGCGACGGCATCATCCAGATCTCCACCGGTGGTGCGGAGTTCCTGGGCGGCCAGCACAACAAGGACATGGTGACGGGTGCCGTGGCCCTCGCCGAGTTCGCGCACATCGTCGCCGCGAAGTACGGCATCACCGTCGCGCTGCACACCGACCACTGCCCCAAGGACAAGCTGGACACGTACGTCCGTCCGCTGCTCGACGTCTCCGCCGAGCGCGTCAAGGCCGGCCGCGACCCGCTGTTCCAGTCGCACATGTGGGACGGCTCCGCCGAGACCCTCGCCGACAACCTGGCCATCGGCCAGGAGCTGCTCGCGAAGGCCGCCGCCGCGAAGATCATCCTTGAGGTCGAGATCACCCCGACCGGTGGCGAGGAGGACGGCGTCACGCACGAGATCAACGACGAGCTGTACACGACCGTCGACGACGCGCTGCGCACCGCCGAGGCCCTGGGCCTCGGCGACAAGGGCCGCTACCTGCTCGCCGCGTCCTTCGGCAACGTCCACGGCGTCTACAAGCCGGGCAACGTCGTCCTGCGTCCCGAGCTCCTCAAGGACCTCCAGGAAGGCGTCGCCGCGAAGTACGGCAAGCCGGCCGGCGCGCAGCCCTTCGACTTCGTGTTCCACGGCGGCTCCGGATCGACCGCCGAGGAGATCGCGACCGCCCTGGAGAACGGCGTCGTGAAGATGAACCTCGACACGGACACGCAGTACGCCTTCACGCGTCCCGTCGCGGACCACATGTTCAAGAACTACGACGGCGTCCTGAAGGTCGACGGCGAGGTCGGCTCGAAGAAGACGTACGACCCGCGCACCTGGGGCAAGGCCGCCGAGGCGGGCATGGCCACGCGCGTCACCGAGGCGTGCGCGAACCTGCGCTCCACGGGCACGAAGCTGAAGTAGGCACCCTCGCGTCCCCGGCGGGCCCGGCACCCTTCCCTGGGTGCCGGGCCCGTCCGCACATGGCGCAGACTTGGGTCCATGGCCATTCACAAGGATCTGCTCGGGGGACCGCCCCCGACCCACCTGCCCGACGACCCCGAGCCGCGCGAGCTGCTCGCGAACGGCGCGGCGCCCGCGGACGTCGCCGCGAAGTACCCCATGTCCTCGCTCGCCTGGGCGCAGCTCGCCGACGAGGCGTTCGAGCGGGGCAGCGTCGTCGAGTCGTACGCGTACGCCCGCACCGGCTACCACCGCGGCCTGGACGCCCTGCGCCGCAGCGGCTGGAAGGGCCACGGTCCCGTGCCGTGGGAGCACGAGCCCAACCGCGGCTTCCTGCGGGCGCTGCACGGGCTCGCGCGGGCCGCGCAGGCGATCGGGGAGCAGGAGGAGTACGAGCGCTGCGCGGGCTTCTTGCGGGATTCTTCCGCTTCCGCGGCGGAGACGCTCGGCTGACGTCGGGCGGGGGTTCGGGGGCGCTGCCCCCGGACCCCCGTTTATTTTCGGCCTGGACGGCCTCGTCCTCAAGCGCCGGACGGGCTGAGACTCCCCGGCGCCGGGGACCTTTCAGGGGCGCGGGGAACTGCGCGGCCAGCCACAACGAGTCCGCGGACGAACTCAGACCAGTGTGCGCAGAAGGCTCGCGTCGTACGGCGCCGCCTCCGCCAGGCGGCCCGTCATCGCCTTGTTCGCCCACTCCGGGTCCGCGATCAGCGAGCGGCCCACCGCGATGACGTCGAACTCGTCGCGCTCCATGCGGTCGAGGAGCAGGTCGATGCCGGTGGACGTGGCCCGCTCGGCGAAGCCCGCCGTGCCCACGAACTCCTTGTCGAGGCCGACCGAGCCCACGGACAGCGTGGCCTTTCCGGTGAGCTTCTTGACCCAGCCCGCGAGGTTGAGGTCCGCGCCGTCGAACTCGGGGAGCCAGTAGCGGCGCGTGGAGGCGTGGAAGGCGTCGACGCCCGCCGCCGCCAACGGGCTGAGCAGGGCGTCGAGTTCGGCCGGGTCCGTGGCCAGCTTCGCGTCGAAGGCGTACGCCTTCCACTGGGAGAGCCGGAAGATCACGGGGAACGTCGGCGAGACCGCCGCGCGGACCGCCTCGACGATCTCCGCGGCGAAGCGGGTGCGGGAGGCGAGGTCGCCGCCGTAGCCGTCGGTGCGGCGGTTGGTGGTGCTCCAGAGGAACTGGTCGATCAAGTAGCCGTGCGCGCCGTGCAGTTCGACGCCGTCGAAGCCGAGCCGCTCGGCGGCGGCCGCGCTGTCGGCGAAGGCACCGATCACCGCGTCGATGTCGGCGCCCGTCATCGTGCGGCCCTTGGCGGTGCCGTCGAGGGCGAGGCCGGAGGGGCCCGCGGGGGGTGCGGCGGGTACGGGGCCCTGGCCCTCGTCGCGGGTCGCGCCGACGTGCCAGAGCTGCGGGACGATCCTGCCGCCCGCCGCGTGCACGGCGTCGGCGACCCGGCGCCAGCCGTCGAGCGCGGCGTCGCCGTGGAAGTGCGGGACGCGGTGGCTGCTGCCCGCCGACGCGTGGTCGACGTACGTGCCCTCGGTGATGATCAGGCCGACGCCGCCCGCGGCGCGCCGCGCGTAGTACTCCGCGACGTCGGCGCCGGGCACGCCGTCCGGCGAGAACTCACGGGTCATGGGAGCCATGGCGATGCGGTTGCGGAGGCTGAGGCCGTTGATGTCGAAGGGGCGGCCGAGGATGTTCGCGGCTCGTGAGGCGGTGGTTTCCGTGGCTTCCATGCGTTCTCCCGGAGATTCTGCAGGGTGTACGGCGCGAACAGAGGCATACGCGTCTGACAGCACTGTAAGTGCTTTGCCCATGTCGTTGCCAAGAGGGGTACCGTGAACGGCATGAACTGGCCCGCGACCGAGCGCCTCTGTCTGACCCCCGCGCCCGGCGGCCTCGCCCTCGTTCAGGAGCTCCTGAACACCGCGCCCGCCGGCCACCCCGACTCCGCCGACGCCGCCGACCTGCTCGCCGACGGGGCGCTCGGCCCCGCCCAGGAGTGGGCCGACCTGGCCGTGCGGTCCTGGGCCGCGGAGACCGGCCGGGGCGGCGTGCGCTTGGTCCTGGCCGCCGAGGACCTGCCGAAGCTGCGCTGCCTGCGCGACCAGCTGCGCCGCGCGCTGGCCGCGGGCGATCAGGACGGCGGCGCGGTGCGTTTCACCTCCGCGCCGGTCGTGGTCGAGCTCTCCGGGGACGGCGCCCTGACCGTGGAGCCGGAGGGCGCGGGCGCGCGCTGGCTGGTCTCCGCCGTCCTCGCCGAAGGGCTGCTCGCCCAGGCCATGGGCCTCTGGCGGCGGCTGAAGATCTGCCGCAACGAGTACTGCGCCGCCGCGTTCTACGACCGCTCCCGCAACAACAGCGGCGTCTGGCACTCGGTGCGCGGCTGCGGGAACGCCGCCCATCTGCGGGCCTGCCGGGAGCGTCGCCGGGCAGGGACGGGCGGGAGTGTCTCCGTCGAGGCGTGACAGCAGTGTCATGTGTTCGCTGCTGTGTGACGTGTCCGAGCCCTTGCCGATTCCGGGAAAGTTGCAGAAGATTCCCGTGGGGACCGGGGCCCCCGTGTCGGTAACGGCAGGGGCGGACCGCTACCCGGAGTACGTATCGAGGAGACAGCGATGTCCCCAGAGACGCCCGAGGCCTCCCACCAGGAGCGCGCGTCCACCGAGGTTCCCGAGGCGGAGAGCCCGAACCTCGACTTCGCGGGAACCACCCCGTACGAGGACTACGTCCAGGCGGACGTCCTCACCCACCTGCAGCACCTGCGCTCGGACGACCCCGGAGAGATGGTCTTCCTGGTCACCACCCAGGTCATGGAGCTGTGGTTCACGGTGATCGTCCACGAGTGGGAGACCGCGGCGCACGCCCTGCGCCGCGACGACATCCCCGTGGCGCAGCACGCGCTCAAGCGCAGCCTGCGCGAGCTGGAGGCCCTGAACGCCTCCTGGCGCCCGCTCGCCCAGCTCACCCCCGCCCAGTTCAACTCCTACCGCGGCGCGCTCGGCGAGGGGTCCGGCTTTCAGTCCGCGATGTACCGCCGCATGGAGTTCCTGCTCGGCGACAAGTCCGCGTCCATGCTCGTCCCGCACCGGGGCGCGCCGCGCGTCCACGCGGAGCTGGAGAAGGCGCTGCAGGACCCGAGCCTGTACGACGAGGTCCTCAGCCTCCTCGCCCGCCGCGGGTACGCGATACCGGACGCCGTCCTGCAGCGCGACCTCACCCAGAAGTACGAGCCGTCGCCCGAGGTCGAGGCCGTCTGGACCGAGCTCTACTCCGGCGACGAGAGCGGCGAACTGGCCCGCCTGGGCGAGACGTTGACGGACGTCGCGGAGCTGGTCTGGCGCTGGCGCAACGACCACCTCGTCGCCACCCGCCGCGCGATGGGCGCCAAGACCGGCACGGGCGGCTCCGCCGGTGTGGCGTGGCTGGAGAAGCGGGCGGCGAAGAACGTCTTCCCCGAGCTGTGGACTGCGAGGAGCCATGTCTGACGACCGTGCCGGCGCCGCACCGGACCTCGCGGCCGAGGCGGCGAAGCTGGACGCCGACGACGCACTGCGGGACAGGCGCGCGCAGTTCGTCCTCGACGACACCGTCTACCTGGACGGCAACTCCCTGGGCGCGCTGCCCGCGCACGTGCCGGGCCGGGTGGCCGACGTCATCAGCCGCCAGTGGGGCGAGCTGCGCATCCGGTCCTGGGACGAGAGCGGCTGGTGGACCGCGCCCGAGCGCATCGGCGACCGCATCGCCCCGCTGGTCGGCGCAGCCCTGGGGCAGATCGTGGTCGGCGACTCCACCAGCGTGAACGTCTTCAAGGCGCTGGTGGCCGCCGTCCGCATGGCCCGTGCCGCGGACGGGGGACGCGACGAGATCGTCGTCGACGCCACGACGTTCCCCACGGATGGGTACATCGCGCAGTCCGCGGCCCGCCTCACCGGCTGCCGGCTCGTCCCGGCCGCCCCCGCCGAGGTCCCCGGCGTCCTCGGCGGGCGCACCGCCGCCGTCCTGCTCAACCACGCCGACTACCGCACCGGCCGCCTGCACGACCTGCCCGGTCTGACGCGGGCCGTGCACGACGCGGGCGCGCTCGTGGTCTGGGACCTGTGCCACACCGCGGGCGCGCTGCCCGTCGGGCTCGACGCGCATGGCGTGGACCTCGCGGTCGGGTGCACCTACAAGTACCTGAACGGCGGCCCGGGTTCGCCCGCCTACCTCTACGTACGGGCGGATCTGCAGCCCCGCTTCGACTCCCCGCTGCCCGGCTGGAACTCGCACGCCGAACCCTTCGGGATGCGGCCCGAGTTCGAGGCGGCGGACGGGGCGCTGCGCGGCCGCGTCGGCACCCCGGACATCCTGTCGATGCTCGCCCTTGAGGCGGCGCTCGACGTGTGGGACGGCGTCGGCGTCGACGCCGTGCGCGCCAAGTCCCTCGCCCTGACCGACTTCTTCCTGCGGTGCGTCGGCGCGTACGTGCCGAAGGGGCGCGTGGAGTCCCTCACTCCGGCCGTGCACGCCGAGCGCGGCAGCCAGGTCGCGCTGCGCTGCGCGGGCGCGGGTGACGTCATGCGCCGGCTCGTCGAGCGGGGCGTGGTCGGCGACTACCGCGCGCCTGACGTGCTGCGCTTCGGGTTCACGCCGCTGTACGTCTCGTTCGGCGACGCCGAACGGGCCGCTCGGGTACTGGCGGACACGCTGGACTGATAGCGTCCGGCGGATCTTGCCCCCGCGATTCCGCCCGCCGGAAGCGCGGGGGCAGTGCCGCCAGCCGCACTGCCGTTGAGAGGTTGCCGCATGCCGGACGACGCCGCCGTGGCCCGCGATGCCGCCGAGGCCGAGGCCGCCTTCGCGCATCCCGCCGTGAAGCCGGACACCACCGCCGCGTACGGGGAACACCCCGACCAGGTCGTCGACTTCTACGCCCCCAGGGGTGACGCGGGCCGCCCCGCCCCGCTCGTCGTCGTCCTGCACGGCGGCGCGTGGCGGGCGCCCTATGACCGGCACCACATCACCCCCTTCGCGGACTTCCTCGCCCGCCGGGGCTTCGCGGTGGCCAACGTCGAGTACCGCAGGGGCAGTCCGATCCCCGCACAGGCCGGCACGGGCCCGGTCGCCGGGCGCTGGCCCGAGACCTTCGACGACGTGGCGGCCGCCCTCGACGCGCTGCCCGCCCTCGTCCGCGACGCCCTGCCCGCCGCCGACCCGCGCCGCACCGTGGTGACCGGGCACTCCGCGGGCGGCCACCTCGCCCTGTGGGCGGCCGCACGGCACGTACTGCCCGCCGACTCCCCCTGGCACACCGGCCGCCCGGCCCCGCTGCGCGGCGTCGTCGCGCTGGCGCCGATCGCGGACCTCCGCGTCGCCGAGGAGCTGGCCGTCTGCGACGGCGCGTCGGCGCAACTCCTGGGCGGCGGCGACCGGTTCGAGGAGCGGCTGCCGTACGCCGACCCGGCCGCCCTGCTCCCGACGGGCATCGCCACGACCGTCGTGCAGGGGCGCACCGACATCGTCGTGCCGCAGGCGGTGGCCGAGGCGTACGCCGACGCGGCCGCGAAGGCGGGCGAGGTCGTGGGCCTCACGCTCCTGGAGGACGTGGGGCACTTCCCGCTCATCGACCCGGCGGCGGACGCCTGCGCGGTGGTCGCCGAAGAGATCGCGCAACTGGCCTTCTGACCGGCTCGGGCCCGCGGTGACGGGGGCCCGGGGGATACCCGTGATACCCGGGGATACCCGTAATACCTGAGAGCTACCCCGCGGCTGCATACCCCAGCGGGATGTGAGCGACAGAGACTGATCCATAACTTCCCTTCCGTGGAAGCGAGTCGGAACACCGGCCCGCGAAACGACGGAAGGGAAGCGCACGATGAGGATCCGGGCCGGGCGGCTGCGCCGCACTCTGCTGGCCGTCGGGGTCGCGGCCGCCGTGGTGATTCCGGTGTCGGGCGCCGCCCGCCCCGAGATCCCGGCCCCCGCCCCCGCCTCCCTCGGCCGCGTCACGGCGCAGGGCCTCCCCGCCGCGTACGCCGCGAACCGGGCGAACGCCACCGAGGCGGCGGCCCTCGCCGACGGGTACGGCGCCACGCGGCGGGCCGCGGAGCTGCGCGCGATGGCCGCGCCCGGCCGGCGGTTCCTCGCCTTCGACGGGCGCGGGACGGGACGCACCGCCGAGGTCTTCGGCGACCTGACGGCCGCGGACCGCGTCGCCGTCCTGGTGCCCGGCTCGGACACCTCCCTCGACACGTACGGCAGGCTGCGCTCCGGCGCCCTCGCCCTGCACGCGGCGGCCGGACCCCGCACGGCCGTCGTGGCCTGGCTCGGGTACGAGACGCCGGGCACGGTCAGCCCCGCCGTCCTGACGACGGGCCGCGCGAAGGAGGCGGCCCCCGCGCTGCGCTCCTTCGTCGGCGAACTGCACGGCATCAACGCCCGCGCCCGCGTCTCCCTGCTCTGCCACTCCTACGGCTCGGTGGTGTGCGCCGCCGCCGCTTCGGGGCCGCGCGGCCTGGACGTCGCCGACATCGCGCTCTACGGCAGCCCGGGCACCGGCGTCGACACGGCCGGTGACCTGCACACCCGGGCCCGGATCTGGGCGGGCCGCGGCGCCGGCGACTGGATCGCCGACGTGCCGCACACGAGCGTCGGCCTCTTCGGCGCCACCGTCGGCTTCGGCACCGACCCCGTCTCCGGCCACTTCGGGGCCCGCGTCTTCGCGGCGGGCGACGGCGGCCACAGCGACTACCTGGAGCCGGGATCCGTACCGCTCCGCAACCTCGCCCGGATCGCGCGCGGCGACGGAGCGGAGGCCGGCCGTGCGTGAGCGCCTCTCCGCACTCGCCCGGCGCGTCGACGCCGCCACCCCCGCAGGCCGGGACCGCGGTCTCGACGCCCTGCGGGCCCTCGCCATCCTCGGCGTGGTCGGCGGGCACTGGCTGGTCACCGCCCTGGTGTCGGACGGCGGTGCCCTGCACGCCGCCAGCCCGCTGCGGCACCAGCCCTGGCTCGCGCCCGTCTCCTGGATCTTCCAGACGCTCGCCGTGTTCTTCCTGGTCGGCGGGTACGTGGCGACGAAGAGCCACGCGTCGGCCCGCGAACGCGGCACCGGCCGCCTCCCGTGGCTCGCGGCCCGGCTCGGGCGCCTCTTCCGGCCGGTCGCCGCGGTGCTCGTGCTGTGGACGGCCGTCGGCGCGGGCCTGGTCCTGTCGGGCGCCGCCCCGGACACGGTGCACACGCTGGTGAAGCTGGCGCTCTCACCGCTGTGGTTCCTGCTGGTCTTCGCCGGGCTCACCGCGCTCACGCCGCTGGTGCGGCGGCTCCATGCGCTGTGGCCGATCGCCGTCGTCCTCCACGTGGACCTCGTACGGTTCGGCTTCGGCGGGCCCGCCTGGCTCGGCTGGATCAACCTGGCGGCCGGCTGGCTCGTGCCGTGGACGCTGGGCGCGGCCTGGGCGCGGGGCGAGCTGACGCGGCGCTCGGGCCGGGTGCTCCTGGTGGGCGGCGCGGCGGCGGCCGCGGGCCTCGTCCTGTGGGCCGGCTACCCCGCCTCGATGGTGGGCGTCCCGGGCGCCGCGGTGTCGAACCTGAACCCGCCCACCCTGGCGGCCGTCGCCTTCGGCCTCGCCCAGTGCGGCCTCGCGATCCTGCTGCGGGAGCCGCTCGCCCGCGGGCTGCGCCGCCCCGCGGCGTGGGCGGCGGTGGCGCTGACGAACCTCTCCGCGATGACGATATTCCTCTGGCACCAGACGGCGCTGATGGCGGTCACCGCGCTCGGCCTGCTCACCGGCGGCCCGCTGCCCGGCCTGCACACAGCGCCGGACGGCTGGGGCTGGCTGCTCGCCCGCCTCGCCTGGCTGCCGGTGTTCGCGCTCGGTCTCGCGGTGTGCTGGGCGGCGTTCCGCACGTACGAGCGGGGCGGCCGGGCACGGGGGCGGCGCGGGTCCGGGGGCGCGGGAGTGAAGGTGGCGCGGCATGTCTAGGGTTGACCGGGTGAACGGTGGGGGCCGCGGCAGCGGTGACGGGGAGCGGTTCGACGGTGCCGTCCTGTCGGAGGCGCGGAGTCTGCGCGAGGAGCTGGGGACGGTGGCGCCGATGCCGCTGCCGCCGCTCGGGAGGCCGCGTCTGCTGCGCTGGGCCCCGCACCTGGTGGTCGTGGGCATCGCCCTCGGTACGACACTCGGCAACGTCGACCAGATGTCGGAGCGCTACCACCTCGGTCACCCGGCCGGCCCGGCCATGGCCCTTGCGCAGGCCGTGGCCCTCCTGCTGGCGCTGGTGCGGCCGGTCCCCGCCTGGTGGCTGTCCCTGGCGGTGAGCACGGCCGTCGCGGGCATGACGACCCTTCCGATGGGGCAGGGCTCCCAGCCGTGGCCGTGGGGGCCGCCCGCGCTGATCGCGCACGCGACGGTGACGCTGCTGCTCGCGCTGCGGCTGCGGCCCCGGGCAGCCTGGGCGGCCTGCGCCCTCGGCGTCGGTGTCCCGCTCCTGCTGCAGCTGACGACCAGCCCCGGCCCGGGCCCCTCCGACACCACGGTGCCCCTCTCGGCGATCGTGTTCGGCGCCGTCACCCTGTTCGGCACGCTGCTGCGCGGCCGCCGCGAGACCCGCACCCGCCTCGTCGAGCAGGAGACCCTCACCGCCGAGGAGCGGGCCCGCCGCACCCTCCTGGAGGAGCGCAGCCGCATCGCCCGCGAACTGCACGACGTCGTCGCCCACCACATGTCCGTGATCTCCATCCAGGCGCAGGTCGCCCCGCACCTGGTGAAGGACCCGCCCGACGAGCTCAGGGAGAACCTCGAAGGCATCCGCGAGAACGCCCTCGAAGCCCTCACCGAACTGCGCCGCGTCCTCGGCGTCCTGCGCGCGGAGAACCCCGACGCCCCCGAGGCCGCCCCGCAGGCCCCGCTGCCCACCCTCGACCGCCTGGACGGCCTCCTCGACAACGCGCGCGCGGCCGGTCTGAGCGTCCACCGCGAGAGCACCGGCGAGCCGCGCCCGCTGCCGCCCGGCGTGGACCTGTCGGCGTACCGCATCGTGCAGGAGGCGCTCAGCAACGCGATCCGGCACGCGCCGGGCTCGACGGTGCGGATCGAGCTCGCGTACGCGCGCGGCGGCCTGCGCGTGCGCGTCACCGACTCCGGCGCCCGCTCGAAGGCCCCGCCCTCGCCCGGCGCGGGCCACGGGCTGCTCGGCATGCGCGAGCGGGCCGCCATGCTGGGCGGCGACCTCGCCACGGGTCCCACCCCGGACGGCGGCTACGAGGTCTCCGCCTTCCTGCCCGCGAACGCCCTGCCGGCCGATTCCCTGCCGGCCGATTCCCCGCCGACCGACGCCCCTGACAGAGAGATCCGACCATGACGATCCGAGTGCTGATCGCAGACGACCAGATCATGGTCAGACAGGGCTTCTCCGTCCTGCTCAACGCGGAGCCGGACATCGAGGTGACCGGGCAGGCCGTCGACGGCGCGGACGCGGTGGCCCAGGTCGCCGGGCTCGCGCCGGACGTGGTCCTGATGGACATCCGCATGCCCGAGCTGAGCGGCATCGAGGCCACCCGCCGCATCACGGCGGCCCAGCCCGACGTGCGCGTCCTGGTCCTGACCACCTTCGACCTCGACGAGTACGTGTACGAGGCGCTGCGCGCGGGTGCCTCCGGTTTCCTGCTGAAGGACGCCTCCGCGCACCAGCTCGCCGAGGCCGTCCGCGTGGTGGCCGCGGGCGACGCGCTGCTCGCGCCCGGCATCACCCGGCGCCTCATCGCCGAGTTCTCCCGCATGGACGGCGGTCCGCGCGGCCCCCTCAGATCCCGGGTGGGCGAGCTCACCGAGCGCGAGACGGAGGTCCTCGCCCTGATCGCGCAGGGCCTGTCGAACGCGGAGATAGCGGCGCGCCTCGTCGTCGCCGAACAGACCGTGAAGACCCACGTCGGCCGCATCCTGGTGAAACTGGGCCTGCGCGACCGCACGCAGGCGGCGGTGTTCGCGTACGAGTCGGGCGTGGTCCGCCCCGGAAAGCCGTCCGGCGCTTGAGACCCGGGGCCCGGGGTCCGGGGCCCGGGGCAGAGCCCCGAATCCTTGGCCGACAGCCCGCACGGACGACGAGTAGTACCTGGGACGGACGCCCGGGAACCCCTCTTGCTATGGACGCCCCCGCGGCGGAGCCCCCGTACCGTCGTAGCCGTGACCGATACGACTGAGCAGCTCAAGGCCAGCGGCCGCAAGAGCCCCGAGTACCACCTCGTGCGGGAGGCCTTCGGCGGCCTGCACGCGGCGCTGTTCCGCGACGCCTTCGCCTACCGGATGCTGCCTCCCAGGGCGACGGAGGGGCGCCTCGGCCGCCTCCTGCCGGAGCGGATACGCGGGTATGCCGTCTGGGCCCCGCACGCCCTGGTGGTCGCCGCGGCCCTGATCACGATGCTCATCGCCTACGAGGTGGGCCTCGGCAGCGGCGAGCTCGCGCACCTCCTCACCGGCTTCATCCCGGCGGCCGCCGTCCTGATGACCCTGGTCAGGCCGGTCGGCGCCTTCTGGGTCTCGCTGGCCTCGACGCCGTTCACCGCGGTGCTCGGCAACACCTGGGACGGCTGGCCGTGGACGCCCCCCGCGTTCTTCGCGCACATCGTGGTGATGGTCGTCGTCGCGGCCAGGACCGGTCCGCGCACCGCCCTGTGGATGTGGCTCGCCACGGCCGGGTACGGCCTGGTCACGGAGGTCGGTCTCGGGTCGCCCGGTGCCTCCGACGCCCCGATGATGCTGTTCTTCTCCGCGCTCGCGCTCCTTGTCACCACCATGGTGCACGTGCGCCGCGAGGCGCAGCGCGAGGTCACCGTGCAGCGCACCGTCACCGCCATCGAGCGCGACAAGCGCACCCTCCTGGAGGAGCGCACCACCATCGCCCGCGAGCTGCACGACGTGGTCGCCCACCACATGTCGGTGGTCGCCATCCAGGCGGAGGCCGCGCCCTACCGCGTGGAGAACCCGCCGCCCGAGCTGGAGCAGGCGTTCGTGACGATCCGCGAGAACGCGGTGTCCGCGCTCACCGAACTGCGCCGCGTGCTCGGCGTCGTACGGGCCGAGGACTACGAGGCGCCGGACGCCCCGCAACCCACGCTCGCCGACCTCGACCGGCTCCTGGACAACGTCCGCGACGCGGGCCTGACTGTCGACAAGGTGATCACCGGAGCGGTCCGCGAACTGCCGCAGGGCGTGGAGCTCTCGGCGTACCGCATCGTGCAGGAGGCGCTGAGCAACAGCCTGCGCCACGCGCCCGGCGCCGCGGCCCGCGTCGAGGTCGGCTACGTCCTCGGCGGCCTGGGCCTGCGCATCGTGAACGGCCCCGCGACCGGCCTGGTCAAGCCCTCCCCGGGCGCCGGGCACGGCATCACCGGCATGCGGGAGCGCGTCGCGATGCTGAACGGCGAGATGACGGCGGAGCAGGCGCCCGACGGCGGTTACGAGGTCACGGTCTTCCTGCCGGTGCCGCACGCGGACCGTCCCGACCCGGCGGCGGAGGACCTCGCATGACGATCCGCGTCCTCATCGCGGACGACCAGATGATGGTCCGCGAAGGGTTCTCCGTCCTCCTCAACGCCATGCCCGACATCGAGGTCGTCGGCGAGGCCGTCAACGGCCGCGAGGCGGTGCGGCGTGTCCGCGAACTCGGCCCCGACGTCGTCCTGATGGACATCCGCATGCCCGAACTGAACGGCATCGAGGCGACCCGCGAGATCATCGCGTCCGAGGGCAACTCCAAGGTCCTCGTCCTGACCACCTTCGACCTCGACGAGTACGTCTACCAGGCGCTGCGCGCAGGCGCGTCGGGCTTCCTCCTCAAGGACGCCTCTGCTCGCCAACTGGCCGACGGCGTACGGGTGGTGGCGTCCGGCGAGGCGCTGCTCGCGCCCACGGTGACGCGCCGCCTGATCACCGAGTTCTCCAAGCTGGCGCAGTCGCCGCGGCTGTCGGCCACGGTCCAGGCCCAGCAGTACGGCGAGCTCACCGAGCGCGAGACGGAGGTCCTCGTCCTCATCGCGCAGGGACTGTCGAACGCGGAGATCGCCTCTCGGCTCGTGGTCGCCGAGTCCACCATCAAGACCCACGTCAGCCGGATCCTGGTGAAACTGGGGCTGCGGGACCGCACGCAGGCGGCGGTGTTCGCTTACGAGGCGAGGCTGGTCACCCCCGGGTGAGAGCGTTCGCGGGGTGTTCACCGGGGCGGGCGCGGGGCTAGCGTCCCGCCATGGACGCAGCGACCGAAGCGGGCTGGGCCTTCGCCCCCTCGTCACCGGAGTTCCTGGCCGACCCCTACCCGGCGTACGCGCGACTGCGCGAGGCGGGCCGCGTGCACCACCACCCGCCCACCGGCCAGTGGCTGGTCCCGCACCACGCGGACGTCGCGGCCCTGCTCCGCGACCGGCGCCTCGGCCGCACCTACCTGCACCGCTTCAGCCACGAGGAGTTCGGGCGCCGGCCCCCGCCGCCCGAGCACGAGCCGTTCCACGTCCTCAACGACAACGGCATGCTCGACCTGGAAGCGCCCGCGCACACCCGCATCCGGCGCCTGGTGTCGAAGGCGTTCACCCCGCGCACGGTCGAGCGGCTCCGCCCCTACATCGCGGACTTGGCCGACCGCCTGGTGCGCGACCTGGTGGCGGACGGCGGCGGAGACCTCGCGGCCCGCGTCGCCGAGCCGCTCCCCGTCGCGGTCATCGCCCAGATGCTGGGCATCCCGGAGAGCGACCGGCCGCTGCTCCGCCCGTGGTCGGCGGCGATCTGCGGCATGTACGAGCTGAACCCGCCCGAGGAGACGGCCGTGCGGGCGGTACGGGCGTCCCTCGAATTCACCGCCTACCTGCGGGAGCTGATCGCGGTCCGGCGCGAGAAGCCGGGCGACGACCTGATCTCGGGCCTGATCGCGGCGTACGAGGACGGGGAGGGACTCAGCGAGCAGGAGATGATCTCGACGTGCGTGCTCCTGCTGAACGCGGGGCACGAGGCGACGGTGAACGCCACGGTCAACGGCTGGTACGCGCTGTTCCGCCACCCCGAGCAGCTGGCCGCCCTGCGCGCCGACCCGGCCGGACTGGTCCCGACGGCCGTCGAGGAGCTGCTGCGCTACGACACCCCGCTGCAGCTCTTCGAGCGCTGGGTCCTCGACGACATCGAGATCGACGGTGTGACGATCCCGCGCGGCGCGGAGCTGGCCCTCCTCTTCGGCGCCGCCAACCACGACCCCGCGGTCTTCGAGCGCCCCGCCGAACTCGACCTGGCCCGCCGCGACAACCCCCACATCTCCTTCAGCGCGGGCCTCCACTACTGCATCGGCGCCCCGCTGGCCCGCATGGAACTGACCGCATCGCTCGCAGCGCTGCTCCACAGGGCCCCGCACCTCACCCTCGCGTCGCCCCCGCCCCGCAAGCCGGACTTCGTGATCCGGGGACTGGAAGAACTCCTTGTCGAGGTCTGAACCTTGCGGCGGAGGCCTCCCGCCCCTCACCGGGGCAACGTGAGCCCCCAGGCCAGCGGATGGACCGTCCAGGTGCGGGTGCGGACCGGGCCCGCCACCACCGCGTCCGCGCGGTAGCGGAAGTCGGGGCCGGAGACGGTCACCGTCCCGGCCCGTACCCGTAGCGGCGCCGCCTCCGCGCCCACCGACGTGGGCCGGACCTCCACCTGGGCCAGGCCGCCGTGGACCGCGGTGATCCGGACGCCCTCGACGGGCTGGTCCAGGTCGACCAGGACGACGCCGTCCGCCTCGATCCGGAGCCGCGCGGGACCGCGCCCCGCCCCGGGGACCGGGCGCGAGGGCCGGGAGGCCAGCGTGCGGACGAAGGACTGGCAGGTCCGCAGCCACGGGTGGCCGTCGGCGGGGCCGCCGGCGGTCACCCGCGACACGGCCCGGGCGGAGACATCCGCCCCCGAGCCCGCCCCCGGGCCCGCACCGGCGCCCGCGCCGAATGCACCGGCGGAGACATCCGCCTCGGCCGCCCCCACCGGAGGAATCCGCAGATCCCCGAGGACCACCCCGTCGCTGTCGTCCACCAGCAGGTCGAGCCGCCGCTGGGCCCCCTCAAGCACCGCCCGCGCCGCCGCGACCGCCCCGGCAGGCACTCCGAGGGCCCGCGCGAGCGTTTGTGACGCGCCCACGGGAACGACCGAGAGCGCGCATCCGGCGAGCTCCCTGTCCCGGTGCAGAGAGCCGACGGCCCGCAGCAGCGCACGGTCGTCGCCGATCACCACCAGACGCCGCGCACCCCTCCTGGCCAGCGCTTTTGTGAAGTCCTCGGGGCCGTCGGGCAGGCAGATCCGGACCGCCGCGCCCGCACTGAGCACGTCCTTCGCGATCCGTACCGACTCACCGTCCGTACGCCGGGCGACCGGGTCGATGACGACTAGGAGCTGGTCGCGAGCCGACAACGTGCGCCCTTTCTTTTAGCCGTTCTTTGAGACCTCGGGTAGCATCTTTGTGCAAGAGCCCCTTGCGCTATTGCGCCAGGGGCTTCGTCTATTCCGGGGCAGCATCCAAGGCACACCCATATGGCGGCTACGGCCCCTGACCTTGGACATGCCCCGCCCGGAAGGGGTGTACGCCTGTGCCCGCACTTGTGCTGCTCGGTGCTCAGTGGGGTGACGAAGGCAAGGGAAAGGCCACTGACCTGCTCGGTGGCTCCGTGGACTATGTAGTGCGCTACCAGGGCGGCAACAACGCCGGCCACACGGTCGTCGTGGGCGACCAGAAGTACGCGCTGCATCTCCTCCCTTCCGGGATCCTCTCCCCGGACTGTGTCCCGGTCATCGGCAACGGAGTCGTCGTCGACCCGTCGGTCCTGCTCTCCGAGCTGAGCGGTCTGAACGAGCGCGGCGTCGACACGTCGAAGCTGCTGATCAGCGGAAACGCGCACATCATCACGCCGTACAACGTCACGGTCGACAAGGTGGGCGAGCGCTTCCTCGGCAAGAGGAAGATCGGTACCACCGGCCGCGGCATCGGCCCGACCTACGCCGACAAGATCAACCGCACCGGCATCCGCGTCCAGGACCTCTACGACGAGTCGATCCTGAAGCAGAAGGTCGAAGCGGCCCTGGAGCAGAAGAACCAGCTCCTGACGAAGGTGTTCAACCGCCGGGCCATCGAGGCGGAGCAGATCGTCGAGCAGCTCCTGGAGCACGGCGAGAACATCAAGCAGTACGTCGCCGACACGACCCTGATCCTCAACAACGCGCTCGACGAGGACAAGGTCGTCCTGTTCGAGGGCGGCCAGGGCACGCTCCTGGACGTGGACCACGGCACGTACCCCTTCGTCACCTCCTCGAACCCGACCGCGGGCGGCGCCTGCACGGGTACGGGTGTCGGCCCGACGAAGATCAGCCGCGTCATCGGCATCCTGAAGGCGTACACGACCCGCGTCGGCGCGGGCCCGTTCCCGACGGAGCTGCTCGACGCGGACGGCGAGGCGCTGCGCACGATCGGCGGCGAGCGCGGTGTCACCACGGGCCGTGACCGTCGCTGCGGCTGGTTCGACGCCCCGATCGCCCGCTACGCGACCCGCGTGAACGGCCTGACGGACTTCTTCCTCACCAAGCTCGACGTCCTCACCGGCTGGGAGCAGATCCCGGTCTGCGTGGCGTACGAGATCGACGGCAAGCGCGTCGAGGAGCTCCCGTACAACCAGACCGACTTCCACCACGCGAAGCCGATCTACGAGATGTTCCCCGGCTGGTCCGAGGACATCACCAAGGCCCAGACCTTCTCCGACCTGCCGAAGAACGCGCAGGGTTACGTGAAGGCGCTGGAGGAGATGTCCGGCGCGCCGATCTCCGCGATCGGCGTGGGCCCGGGCCGTACGGAGACGATCGAGATCAACTCGTTCGTCTGATCAGCTCACCCGTCACACGAAGGGGTGGGTCGCGCTGAAGTGCGACCCACCCCTTCGGCGTGCCCGGAAGACTGGCGGGCATGACAGCGACCGGCGTTACCGTGGGAGGGCATCTCCGTCATGCCCGAGCGAGGAGTAGGCCGATGAGTGCGCAGCCGGTGGAATCGATCAAGCCGACGGTCACGTATCAGCAGCTCAGTGAGTACGCCGAGGCCTTTGTGGACCTGGCGGACGGCCAAGGCCACCTCGTACGGGCAGACATTGCGAACCAGGAGATCACCGTCCACATGATGTCCCCCTCAAATGCCCATGGCGAGATCGTGATGGAGGTCGGCTTCCAGATCCGGTCCCAGGACCGCGACGCGGTCGCTCTCGTGGAGAACCGCGTGCACCGCCCCGACCTCGGTCTGTGCCGGACGGCGGACCTGCTCGTCCTCACCCGGGAAGTCAGGGACCAGCAGGAGGAGGAGTTCGGCACGCTCGGCCCCGACGCTTCCGTTGCCGTCGAGGTCGTATCCCCTTCGAACCCGAAGAACGACCACATCACCAAGCTCCGCGACTACCCGCGCATGGGTGTACCGGTCTACGTGATCATCGACCCCCGGGACGGCACGATCACCGTGCACTCGGGCCCCGATACCTCCGGGGGCGTGCCCCGCTACGCGGACACCCCGCTCCGGTACAAGTTCGGTGACACCGTCCAGATGGGGCAGTGGTCGGTGGAGACCGGAAAGTTCCCCCGGTACCGCTCCTGAGCAGTACCGGGTCCCGGACACCGGGTGCGGGATCCGCCGGTTCAGTAACCCTTCAGTAGCCCTTGTCATACGTCAGCTCGCCGCTGCCGTCCGTGTTCGCGCGGCGCAGTCTGCCGTCGCCGAGGATCGTGACGACGCTCGGTTCGCCCGGTGTGCAGGACGTCATGGGTTCGCCGAGCGTGATCACGGTGGGGCCGATGTGCAGGCGGTCGCCGGACGCGGACTCCAGCTTTCCCTCGAAGACGCAGCGGTACCTGCCGCCGGTGTCGGAAGGGCCCTCCGCCGTCACCGAGAGGACCGTGTCGCCCACCTCGCCCTGCCGGAGGGTGAGTTCGCGGGTGCTGTGGCCGTCCTTGGTGTCGAGGCCGCCGGTCCAGGTGCCCAGGTACTTGTCGGGCACCTTGCCCTCGCCCGTGTCCGACGCGGACGGCGACGGGCCGGTCGGGCCCGGTGCCGAGGAGGTGGGCCCGGGGGTCTGCGAGGAGCTGCTCGTGTTGTTCTTGCGGTCCTCGCCGCCCTTCTTCCCCGTGCTGTCGCCGTTCATGACGGCGTAGACGGTGCCGCCCGCCCCTATGGCCACTATCAACGCCACGACGATCAGCGCGGCGGTCGACCGGCCGCTGCGGCGCGGGGGCTCGGGCTGCGGCGGGAGGGGCCCGTAGGGGGGTGTCGCGCCGGGCCCGTACGGGGGCGTGGGGCCGTAACCGTTCTGTGGGAACGCCTGCGGGTAGCCGTAGGCGGCGGGCTGCGGGAGTTGCTGCGGGGGCTGCTGGGGGTAGCCGTACGCCGGGGCGCCGGGCATGGGTGTGGGTGCGGGCGGTGGGGCCTGCCCGGACACCATGGTCGGCAGGTGGTTGACGGGCGGCGGGGTGCCGGGGGTGCCCGGTGGCGGCGGTGTGGCGGGTTGCGGGGGCGGGGCGGGCGCCGGGGATGCGGCGGGCGCGGCTGCCTGGTCGTCGTCCTCACCACGCGCGTCGGCGGCACGACCCGCGGCGCCCGCCGACGTCTCCTCCGGATCCTCCGCGTCCAGCAACTGCACCGCATGCCGCCCCAGCTGGGCGACCAGGGCCCCCGGCAGCCAGGGGTCGATCGTGCGGCCGTCGCCGAGGGCGTCCGCCGCGCCCGTGCGCTCCTGGATCTCGTCGAGGGAGGGCCGGTCCGCCGGGTCCTTGCGCAGGCACGCGCCGATGAGTTCGGTGAGGCCCTCGGGGAGCCCCGCCAGGTCCGGCTCCTCCTGCGCGATGCGGAACATCAGCGCGTGCACCCCGCTGTTGGCGGTGCCGAAGGGCAGCGCGCCCGACGCCGCGTACGCGAGGACGGAGCCGAGGCAGAACACGTCGCACGCCGGGGTGATGCGGTCCCCGCGCACCTGCTCGGGCGCCATGAAGCCGGGCGAGCCGACCAGCGCGCCGGTGCGGGTCAGACCGCCGTCGGTGACCGTTTCGAGCGCGCGGGCGATGCCGAAGTCGATGACGCGCGGGCCGTCGATCGTGACCAGGACGTTCGACGGCTTGAGGTCGCGGTGGACGATGCCCGCCGCGTGGATGTCCCTGAGCGCTCCCGCGAGCCCGGCCGCGAGGATGTTCACGGACCGTTCGGGCAGCGGCCCGTGGTCGTGCGAGACGACGCTCTGCAGCGAGGGCCCCGCCACATACCCCGTGGCGACCCACGGGATCGCCGCCTCGGTGTCCGCGTCAAGGACCGGCGCCGTCCACGCGCCGCCGACCTGCCGTGCGGCCTGCACCTCCTGCCGGAAGCGGTTCCTGAACTCGTCCTGCTCGGCGAGTTCCTGGCGGACGAGCTTGACCGCCACCGTCCGGCCGCGGTCCGACCGCGCCAGGTACACCTGCCCCATGCCACCGGCGCCGAGCCGCGCCAGCAGCCGGTACGCGCCGATTCTCTGCGGATCTCCGGGCACGAGCTTCTCCATCGCCGCACCGACCTCCCCCACTGGTGTGCAACAGAGTGAGGATAGTGCGGCCGTACGGCAGGGTGGGCCGCGCTTCGCTCTACGGTTGCGTAACGGGTTCGCCGAGGACCGCCGCCAGCCGCTCAAGGACCCGTGCCGTCTCCGCGAATCCGTCCGTGCCGAGCGCTGCGGCGAGCCGCTCCGCGAGCTCCGCGTGGCCCGGGTTGATCTTCGCGACGGCGGCCAGGCCCGCGTCCGTGGGGCGCAGGAGTTTGGCGCGGCGGTGGGCCGGGTTCGGCGCGTACGCGGCGAGGCCGTCGCGCACCAGCAGGTCGGCGACGCGCTGCACGCTCTGCCGGGTGATGCCCATCGCGCGGGCGATCCCGGCGACGGGCAGCGGCTCGCGCAGCACGGCGCCGAGCACCTGCCAGCGGGCGGCGGTCAGGCCCGCGGGCCCGGCCAGCCCCTCGGACAGCGCGAGGAACCGGCCGTTCAGGTGGAAGACGGCGAGGGCGGTGCGGCTGAGCAGGTCCTGCCGTAGCCGGGTACTGCTTTCTTCGTCGGTCATCGTCGGTGCTCCACGGTCATCATGCTTGCTCCGCTCAGGAGTTGAGGGTTTCGTACGCGGCCGGGTCCGAGTCGTGGAAGAGGCGGTACCAGGCGTCGAGCTTCGCGCCCTCGAAGACGTCGCCGAGCCTGCCGAAGATCTCCCGGGCGAACGCGACCGGTTCGGTCGGCCCCGCCGTGACCAGGTCGCCGTCGGTGACCGCGTCCGTCTCGACGTACCGTTCGCCGCCCTGGTAGCCGGTGGCCGCCAGGTACGTCGATGCCGCGCTGGTGTGTGCGCGGTCGTCGAGCAGCCCCTCGCGGGCGAGGCCGGCCGTGGCCCCGCAGATGGCGCCGACCGGCACGCCCGCGTCGAGGAACGCGCGGGCCGCGCGGCCGAACGGTGCGAGGTCGTCACTCGTGTCCCACAGGTCGGCGCCCGGCAGGATCAGCAGCGTGCTGTCCTCGGGGCGCAGTTCGGCGAGGGAGAGGTCGGGCTGTACGCGCAGACCGCCGATGGAGACGACGGGCTCGGCCGACAGGGCGACCGTGCGGATGTCGTAGCCGACGCGGGCGAGCCAGGCGGTGGTGTGGCCGGTCTCCCAGTCCGCGAACGTGTCGTAGAGGGCCAGATGTACGGGCTTGCGGGACATGACGGCCTCCGGGGCTCGGGTCACGATGCTCTGCCGTGGTGCGTATGTGAGCATGCTGTCGAAGTGACAGCATGCTGTCAACAACTCTGACTCGCCCGCCGGACTCGTTAACGCTCACGAGAGGCGGCCTTAACCCGCCCTTCCCTAGCGTCCCCGGCATGGACAGCACCCTGAACCTCAGCGCCCATCTGGGCCTCGACCTGGCCGCCGTAGCCCTGCTGACCTTCGGTGTCTTCTATCCGCGGCACCACAGGCGCGAGCTCGTCCCCGCGTATCTCGCCCTGAACGTCGCCCTCTTCGCGGTGGTCGCCGGGCTCGGGGCGGCCGGCGGCGACGGCGGGCTCGCCCTCGGATTCGGGCTCTTCGGCGTGCTCTCGATCGTGCGGCTGCGCTCCGACACCCTGCAGCACAGGGAAGTCGCGTACTACTTCATCACCCTGGTGCTCGGCCTGCTCTGCGGCCTGCCAGGGCTGAGCCTGCCGGTGGCCGCGCTGCTCGCCGGTGTGCTGCTCGCCGTGATGTACGGCGCCGATCACCCGCGCCTGTTCGCGCGCGACCGGCGGGCCGTCGTCACCCTGGACAGCGTGCACCGCGAGGAGGGGCCCCTGCGGGCCGAGTTGGCCCGGCGCCTCGGGGAGCCGCTCGGATGGACCGTCCAGGAGGTGGACTACGTACGCGACCTCATGGTGCTGGAAGTCCGTTTCCGTCAGCCGGAACCTTCGGTGCCGCACCGGGAGTTGACGGTACGACGACGCACGACCCGGTCCGACACGATCGCCCCCAGGTACCCGAAGGAGACCGTGTGAACCCCGCCGTACGCGCCATCGGCCGCGCCGCCCTCGCCGCGCACCCCATCGCGCTCGACGAAGTGAACGCCAGGGCGGAACTGCTCGCCCGCTACGACCACAGCTATCTCGTGCCCGTCGAGATATTCGAGGACCTCGCGGCCCTGCTGACCGACCCCCGGCGGGCCAGCGGCCCCTTCCGGGCGCTCAGCATCGGGGGCAGGCGCTGGTTCCGCTACCACTCGACGTATTACGACACCCCCGAGCTCGGCACCTTCCACGACCACCGGCAGGGCCGGCGGCTGCGCTACCGGATCCGGGAGCGGGTCTACCAGGACAGCGGGGAGCGGCAGTTCGAGATCAAGCTGAAGAGCGGGCGGGGCGAGACCGTCAAGCACCGCCAGCGGCTCGAAGGGGACGACCACGCGCTCGACGCGGTACGGCTCGGCTTCCTCGCCGGCGTGCTGCGGGGGTCGTACGGCGTCGAGGCGCCCGGCGGCCTCACCCCCTCGCTCGTGACCGAGTACCAGCGGGCGACCTTCGTCGCCGACGGGCAGCGGATCACGTGCGACGCGGGACTCGTCGTACGGGACACGGCGACCGGGCGCAGTGCCGCCGCCGACAGCGGTCTCGTGCTGGTGGAGACCAAGACCAGGGGGCACCTGACGGAGGCCGACCGGGTGCTGCACCGGTTCGGGGTGCGCGCCGCGGACTTCACCAAGTACTGCGGGGGGTATGCCGCGGTCCGGCCCGAGCTCGGGATCAACAAGTGGGCGCGGGCGGTACGGACGGCGTTCCCCCGGGGAGCGCGCGCGGGAAGGTGAGCGTGACGCGGGCGCCGGTGGCCTGCTGAGCGGCCCCGGCGCCCCCGTTCGACGTCTCGAAGCGGCCGTTCGCCTCCTCGGCGGTGCGGCGGGCGATGTCCAGGCCGAGGCCCGTGGAGCCCGCGCCGCTCGTGCCGCGGCCGGGGGCCGTCCCGTCGGGGAAGCCGGGGCCTTCGTCGGTGACGGTCAGCTCCGCCTCGCCACCGGACGTACGGCGGACCTCGATGGCGAACGCCGTCCCCTGCGGCGTGTGGTCCAGGACATTGCCGATCAACGCGTCGAGGGCGGCGGCGAGTTCGTCGCCAGGGACCGGGATGAGCAACTCCTCGGGCGGTGTCGTGGTGCGGGTGGCGCGGTTCTGGTCCTCCGCCAACGGCGCCCAGAACGCGGCCCGTTCGCGCGTCACCGCCGCCAGATCCGCCCGCGGGGCCTCGCGCAGCGGGCGCCGCGCCTTGCGGATCACGTCGTCGACGCTGCGCTCAAGGGCCGTGACGTCCGCCGCGATACGGCGGGCCCCCTCCGGGTCGCGGAGGGTCTCCGCGTCCAGGCGCAGGGCGGCGACCGGGGTGCGCAGCCGGTGGGCGAGGTCGGCGGCGTTCTCCCGCTCGGCGGTGAGCAGCTCGTCGATACGGGCCGCGAGACGGTTCAGCTCGCCCGCGACCAGGCGCAGTTCGGGCGGCCCCGCCAGGTCCGCGCGGGCCGTCAGGTCACCCGCGGCCAGCCGGTCCGCGGTCCGGGCGAGGCGGCGGGTCGCGCCGACCAGGCGGGCGCCGAGCCGGTCGGCGAGCAGGAGCCCGAGCAGGACGAGGCCCACGCCGATGCCGGCGAGGACGAGCCAGGACGCGAGGGTGCCCGCGTACAACTGCTTCTCCGTCAGCGTCACTTGCACGACGGCTGTGCCGTCCTTCGCGCCCTGGACGGGGACGAGGACGAGGCGGCTGCCCGAGCTGGTCTCGTAGGTGAAGGCGCGGCCCGTGCGGGCGAGGCGGACGGGGTCGGTGACGGCGGGGGCGTCGTGCGGGCGGGCGCCGATGACCTGGTCGTTCGCGAGGATCAGGGAAGTGGCGGGCAGCCCGTCGCCGTTGACGCTCTCCACCGTCTGCTCCGCCGTCTCGCGTTCGTCGGCGGTCGCGAGGGCGGGGCCCAGGGCGTGGGCCACCCACTGGGCGCGGGCGGTGGCCTCGGCGGTGGCGCGGTCCGCGGCGTGGGTGCGGGTCAGCAGGGTGAGGGGGACGAGGAGGGCGGTGAGGACCAGGGCGGTGGTCGCCGCGGTCAGGAGGAGGAGGCTGCGGCGCATGGGTCAGTCCGCGTCCCGGGCCTCGGGGGCCGCGAGTTTGACGCCCACGGTGCGGACCGTGTGCAGGTAGCGGGGTTCCTGGGCGGTCTCCCCCAACTTGCGCCGCAGCCACGAGAGATGGACGTCGACCGTCTTGTCGGCGCCGCCCAGTGGCTGTTGCCAGACCTCGGCGAGGAGCTCGCGGCGGGAGACGACCTGGCCGGGGCGGCGGGCCAGGTAGGCGAGGAGGTCGAACTCGCGGGGCGTGAGGTCGAGTGCCGCCTCGCCGAGGGTCACCTCGCGGGAGGCCGGGTCGATGGAGAGCGCCCCCACGCGCAGCGGCTCCTCCGTCTCGCCCACCCCGAGGCGGCGCAGCACGGCCTTGACGCGGGCGTCCAGTTGCGCGGCGCCGAAGGGTTTGACGATGTAGTCGTCGGCCCCGGCCTCAAGGACGGTCACCATCTGCGGCTCGTCGTCGCGGGCGGTGGCCACGATGACGGGGACGTCGCTGACCGCGCGCAGCATGCGCAGCACCTGGGCGCCGTCGACGTCCGGCAGCCCCAGGTCGAGCACGACCAGATCGGGCCTGCTGGTCACCGCGGCGTCCAGACCGGCCATGCCGCTCGGCGCGGTCGCCACGGCGTGCCCCTTGTCGCGGAGGGCCCGCACCAGCGCGCCGCGGAGCTGGGGGTCGTCCTCGACGACGAGAAGATGTGCCATACAACCACCGTAGTCAGGGGCGGGGCGTGCGCTCTTGCCGGGGGTTCAAGGACGGGCTCTTAACCGGGCGTTAGGAAACGATGCGGCACAGTGGCGGGATGAGGAAGTGGCGGAACGCGGTCGGTACGGCGGCGTGGGTGGCCGTGGGTACGGCGGCGGGGGCGCTCGGCGCGTGGCAGTTGGCGAGTTCGGACGGTGCGGGTGGGGCGGCGCACAGTCGGCCGTTGGACGAGGCGGCGGTGCGGCGTGCGCTGACGTCGTCCTCCGCGCACCCTTCGGGTTCCGCGCCCTCGAAGCCCCCCTCACCCACGTCCTCGTCCGTGCCCCCCTCGCCCTCTTCGCCCTCTTCGCCGGAGCGGTCCACTGTCCGCTTCACGGGGGGCTCGGCGACGGTGGAGTGCCGGTCCGACGGGACGGTGTATCTGGTGTCCTGGAGCCCGGCGGACGGCTTTCACATCGATGACGACGTGGAGCGGGGGCCGTCGGCGGTCGCCCGCCTGGAGGCGGAGCCGGGGGACGACGACGAGCGGGATGATCTCCCGTACGAGATCCGCTGCGGGCGGTCGGGCCCCTGGGCCAAGGTGGTCCCGGACTCCCCGGACGACGACTGACGCCGCCTCTTTCGCCTGCGGGCCGGTGGTGGCTGGTTGCGCAGTTCCCCGCGCCCCTGGGGTTTGTGGGGCCGGTTCGTTGTCGTGTGGGCCGGTGGGGGCTGGTTGCGCAGTTCCCCGCGCCCCTGGGGGGTTCCTGAGGTCGGTTCGTTGTCGTGCGGGCTGGTGGGGGCTCGTCGCGCAGTTCCCCGCGCCCCTGAGGGAGCCTCCCGACCCTCACCCGCCTGGGTCCCGCCCGTACGGGGGCTGAGCCACGGGTATCCCAGGGGCGCGGGGAACTGCGCGCCAAGCCCCCGCCCGCCGCAGGTGGAAAGGGGACGCGCGCCCGCCAGGGCACCCCGGGCTGCCCGAGCCAGGCGGGGGGGGCGCCCACGAGGTCCACCCAGGGGCGCGGGGAACTGCGCGCCAAGCCCCCGCCGGGCCGCAGGTGGAAAGGGGACGCGCGCCCGCCAGGGCACCCCGGGCTGCCCGAGCCAGGCGGGGGGGGCGCCCACGAGGCCCACTCAGGGGCGCGGGGAACTGCGCGCTAAGCCCCCTCCCGCCGCAGGTCAAAAAGGGACGCGCGCCCGCCAGGGCACCCCGGGCTGCCCGAGCCAGACGGGAGGCACCCACGAGGCCCACTCAGGGGCGCGGGGAACTGCGCGCCAAGCCCCCTCCCGCCGGGAGTGAAGGCAAACCGGGCGCCTTCCCAAGGGCGACCCGACACTCTGTCGCATTCCACCCCGCACGTCAGACAAGACGCCCATGTCCCGTCCACTCCGTGGACATCTACCCTCGGCCCCATGACCCCTCAGCCGAATCCCCAGGTCGGCGCCGCCGTGAAGGCCGCGGACCGCGCACACGTCTTCCACTCCTGGTCCGCACAGGAGCTCATCGACCCGCCGGCCATCGCCGGCGCCGAGGGCTCGTACTTCTGGGACTTCGACGGGAACCGCTACCTCGACTTCACCAGCGGCCTCGTCTACACCAACATCGGGTACCAGCACCCGAAGGTCGTCGCCGCGATCCAGGAGCAGGCGGCGACGATGACGACATTCGCGCCCGCCTTCGCCGTCGAGGCCCGCTCGGAGGCCGCCCGCCTCATCGCCGAGCGCACCCCTGGCGACCTGGACAAGATCTTCTTCACCAACGGCGGCGCCGACGCGGTCGAGCACGCCACCCGCATGGCCCGCCTGCACACGGGCCGCCCCAAGGTGCTCTCCGCGTACCGCTCGTACCACGGCGGCACCCACCAGGCCATCAACCTCACCGGCGACCCGCGCCGCTGGGCCTCCGACACCGGCACGGCGGGCGTCGTCCGCTTCTGGGCGCCCTTCCTCTACCGCTCCCGGTTCTACGCGGAGACGGAGGAGCAGGAGTGCGAGCGCGCGCTCCAGCACCTTGAGGACACCATCGTCTACGAGGGCCCGCAGACCGTCGCCGCGATCATCCTGGAGACCGTGCCGGGCACCGCGGGCATCATGATCCCGCCGCCCGGCTACCTCGCCGGCGTGCGCGCGCTCTGCGACAAGTACGGCATCGTCTTCGTCCTCGACGAGGTCATGGCGGGCTTCGGGCGGACCGGCGAGTGGTTCGCCGCCGACCTGTTCGACGTCGTGCCGGACCTCATGACCTTCGCGAAGGGCGTGAACTCCGGATACGTGCCCCTCGGCGGCGTCGCCATCTCCGGAGAGATCGCGGAGACCTTCGCCAAGCGCCCCTACCCCGGCGGACTCACCTACTCCGGCCACCCCCTGGCCTGCGCCGCGGCCGTCGCCACGATCAACGTCATGGCGGAGGAAGGCGTCGTCGAGCACGCCGCCACCCTCGGCGCCCAGGTCATCGAGCCGGGCCTGCGTGCGCTCGCCGAGCGCCACCCCTCGGTCGGCGAGGTGCGCGGCGTCGGCATGTTCTGGGCCCTTGAGCTGGTGCGGAACCGGGAGACCCGCGAGCCGCTCGTGCCCTACAACGCCACCGGCGAGGCGAACGCCCCGATGGCCGCGTTCGGCGCCGCGGCCAAGAAGCGGGGCCTGTGGCCGTTCATCAACATGAACCGCACCCACGTGGTGCCGCCGTGCAACATCACGGAGGCCGAGGCGAAGGAGGGCCTCGCGGCCCTGGACGAGGCACTGACGGCGGCGGACGAACACACCGTGTAGCCCGGACAATCACACCAGGTAGCTCCGCGGTTCCCCGCGGTGACGGCGGGGCGGGGGTCCGTATCGCGGCCCCCTGCCCCGCAACCCCGACCACGTAGTCTGACGTGCTCGTAAGCGACCACGTACCCGGACCCCGCGGGGGAAACAGATGCCCGGCACCGACGGCTCCGCCGTCATCCGCAGCACTCTGCGCCAGCAGATCGCCGACGCCCTGCGCGACGAGATCCTGGCCGCCCGCCTAGAGCCGGGCCAGGAGTTCACCGTCAAGGAGATCGCCGAGCAGTACGGCGTCTCCGCGACCCCCGTCCGCGAGGCGCTGGTGAACCTCACGGCGCAGGGCCTCCTCGACGCCGACCAGCACCGCGGCTTCCGCGTCCACGAGCACACCCTCGCGGACTACCGCTCCATGCTGGAGGCCCGCGGCCTCGTCGCCGACGGCATCTTCCGCGACCTCGCGGCGCACGGCGCCCGCCGGGACGTCGCCGACGCGCTGCTCTCCGTGCGCCGCCGCGGCGAGGAGGCGGCCCGCGCGGCCTGCGCCGGCGACCTGACCGTCCTGATCGGCTACGACCTGCGCTTCTGGCGCGAGCTCAGCGCCCTCTTCGGCAACCCCTACCTCTCCGACTTCCTGCACCGGCTGCGCGTGAAGTCCTGGGTCTGCGCCGTCACCCACCTCCGGCGCTGGTGCGAGAACAGCGGCGGTGACCTGCGGGGCGTCCTCTGGTCCCGGCACACCGAGCTCGTCGACGCGCTGGCGCGCCGCGAGCCGGAGACCGCCCACGGCATCGTCGTGGAGTACAACGCGCACTCCCTGGCCCTGATCGAGCGGCTGGCCGCTGCATGAGCGTCGATCTGACCGTCGTCGTTCCCGCGTACAACGAGGAGCGGCGCCTCGGCCCCACCCTGGACGCGATCCGCGCGCACCTGGAGCTGACGGACCGGGGCGCGTGGGAGCTGATCGTGGTCGACGACGGGTCCACCGACCGCACCGCGGAGATCGCCGCCGAGGCGTCCGCCGCCGACCCCCGCGTCCAGCTCCTGCGCGGCGACCGCAACCGGGGCAAGGGCCACGCCCTGCGCCAGGGCGTCCTGGCCTCCTACGGCCGCCGCGTCCTGATCACCGACGCCGACCTCGCCGCGCCCATCGAGGAGCTCGACCACCTCGACAAGGCGCTCACCGACGGCCACACCGCCGCGATCGGCTCTCGCGCCCGCCCCGGCGCGACCATCGGCGCCCACCAGCACCGGCTGCGCGAGCTCCTGGGGCGTACCGGCAACTTCCTGATACGCACGGTCGCCGTCCCCGGAATCCGCGACACCCAGTGCGGCTTCAAGCTCTTCGACGGCGACCGCGCCCGTGCGGCGTTCGCGGCGTCCCGGCTGCACGGCTGGGGCATAGACGTCGAGATACTGCAGTACTTCCGGCGCTCGGGCTGGCCCGTCGCCGAGGTGCCCGTGCGCTGGTCGCACCAGGAGGGCTCGAAGGTCAGGCCGCTGGACTACGTCAAGGTCCTCGCCGAGCTGACCGCCCTGAAGGCCCGCGCGGTCAGCCGCACCGACCTCCGCGTCGCCCTCCTCTTCCTGGTCCTGTCGGCCGTCCTCTTCTCGGGGCGCCTGGTGGGCCCCGCGCACCGCTACTTCCCCGACTCCATGCAGGACCAGAACCAGTGGGAGTGGTTCTTCGCGGTGACCGCGGACAATGTCCGCCACCTCCACAACCCCCTGTTCACCACCTTCCAGAACATCCCGGACGGCGTGAACCTCATGGCCAACACGGCCATGCTCGGCCTCTCCGTGCCGCTCGCCCCCGTGACCTGGCTGCTCGGCCCGGCGTTCGCCCTGAACGTGGCGATGACCGGCGGCCTCGCCGCCACCGCCGTCTCCTGGTACTGGCTGATCCGCAAGCGCCTCGTCCCGCACCGGGGCGCCGCGTTCGCCGGCGCGGCCCTCGCGACCTTCGCGCCCCCGATGGTCAGCCACGCCAACGCGCACCCGAACTTCGTCGTCCTGTTCATGATCCCGCTGATCATCGACAGGGCGCTGCGGCTGTGCGAGGGCACCCGTGTCGTACGCGACGGGGTCGTCCTCGGCCTCCTCACCACGTACCAGATCTTCCTGGGCGAGGAGCCGCTCCTGCTCGCCGCGCTTGGCATGCTGCTCTTCGCCCTCGCCTACGGGGCCGTGCGCCGGGACGTGGCGAAGGCGGCCCTGCGCCCGCTCCTGCGCGGCACGGGGGTGGCGCTCGCCGTCGCCGTCCCGCTGATCGCCTTCCCGCTGTACTGGCAGTTCTTCGGGCCGCAGAGCTACAAGAGCGTGCTGCACGGCGACAACGCGGGCAACAGCCCGCTCGCCTTCCTCTCCTTCGCGGAGCGGTCCCTCGCGGGCAGCGCGGAGAGCTCCGACCACCTCGCCCTGAACCGCACCGAGCAGAACGCGTTCTTCGGCTGGCCCCTCGTCGCCCTGGCCTTCGCCGTCGTCGTACGCCTCTGGGAGCGCCCGGCGGTCAAGGCGCTCGCCTTCACCGTGTCCGGGGCGGCGCTGCTGTCGCTCGGGCTGAAGTTCCGCATCCCGCTGACGGACATCGTGCTGCCGGGGCCGTGGGCGGCGCTCTCCGACCGTCCGCTCTTCGAGTCCGTCATCGAGGCGCGCGTGGCGATGGTGTGCGCCCCGGCGCTCGGCATGCTCCTCGCCCTCGCCCTGGCCCGGCTGTCCTCGGTGCCGCGCCGCCTCCCCCGGTACGCGGGCGTCGCCGCCGTCGCCCTCGCGCTGCTGCCGGTCCTGCCCGCCCCGCTGAAGGCCGTGGACCGGGCGGACGTGCCGCCGTTCATCGCGCACGGCACGTGGCGCGCGTACCTGGGCGAGGGCGAGACGCTCGTCCCGGTGCCGGTCCCCGACGCCGCCAACGCGGAGGGCCTGCACTGGCAGACCAGCGCCGGCCTGGGCTTCCGCATCCCCGGCGGCTACTTCAACGGCCCCTGGGGCCCGGACCGCGTCGGCATCTACGGCCCCTCGCCCCGCAACACGTCCAACCTGCTGCGCGAGGTCAGCTCCTCGGGCCGCACCCCCAGGATCACCCCGGCCTGGCGCGCCGCCGCCCGCGAGGACCTGAAGTTCTGGAAGGCGGGCGTCCTCGTCCTGGCGCCGCAGCCGCACGACGGGCAGCTGCGCGCGACCGTGGACGCACTCCTTGGCCGTCCCGGAAAGTGGGTAGACGGCGTATGGGTATGGGATCTGCACCGGGGCGACGGCCGGGATCCGCACCACGTCGGCTAGGGCCTGTCGTCAAACTCGCGTCGTTCGCCCGGAGGGCGGCCTCGCGGCGTCTGGTGCGTGCGATCGCAAGGCGGAGGGTCATCCCGGTACTGGGCGTACCGGGATGAGCCCGACAACGCGGCGAGCGTGCGTGCCAGGCGTCGCGAGGCAGACGCGAGTTTGACGACAGGGCCTAGGTCCCCGCGGAGATCTGTCAGAAGGGCCTTGGCCCACCCCGTGCCCGACTACGCTGCCCTGCACGCCGGGCAACGCACAGCAACGCACGACGGCGGCGCCCGCTGCCGTCCGTACCCGTCCGACCGACCCGAGGAGTCCTTCTTGGCCTGCGACCTGTGGCTGGTCCCCCTCGTCGACGTGCTGTGCCACAGCGCCGACAACCCCTTCGCGGAAGAGCTCGCCGCCTACGACAAGGCGCTGCACGAGGCCGGGCTCCCGGCCGTGCCCGTCTTCGCCTACATGCCGGGCCTCTCCGGCGACGTGGCCCCGGTCGCGGGCTTCGACTACGACGCGCTGCACTTCCTGCGCCGCGCCTACCTCCTGCAGATCTGCGGCCTGGAGGTCACGCCGGTGGACGCGCTGGGCGGTGACTACGAACAGCTCCTGGAGATGTTCGACGCCACGGCGCAGCAGTCCCACCTCGTCTGGCACTACGACCACGCGGGCGCGTACGTCCCCGTGGACTTCCCCGCCCCGCTCTCCAACGACGACCTCCTCGCCGGCGGCGGCCCGCTGGGCTCCTCGCAGGCGCTCCTGCGCGAGCTGGAGTTCGTCGCCCCGTCGATCGGCATAGACCCGGCGAACCCGCCGCTCGCCCCGGCCCCGCCCGAGGCGCCCACCGCCCTGGAGGAACCGGCCGCGGCGGCGCCGCCGGACGAGAGCCCGTTCGCCAGGGAGCGGCACGTCTGGCTGGGCCTGCACGCGGCGGCGACCCGGAGCCTCGCCCAGGGCTCGATGATCATCTACAGCTGAGGGCCGTAGGGCGAGACAGGCCCTGGCGCACCGATGAGTTCTCGCGGTCCGCGCGGTCTGCCTGTCATCGGCGTCGCAGGAGAAGACGCAGGAGAAGACGCAGGGGAAGTCGCAGGAGAAGGAGCACTGTGGAACAGCTGCTGAAAGTCCAGAACTTCACCGTCTCGCTCGACGGTTTCGGTGCCGGTGAGGGCCAGAGCCTTGAGCGGCCGTTCGGCCACGCGGATCCGGGGGAGCTGGTCTCCTGGGCCTTCGCCACGGCGAGCTGGCCGAACCGCACCGAGCCCGGTGGCAGCCGGGGCCTCGACGACTATCTCGCGCGGGACTTCACCCACAACATCGGCGCCGAGATCATGGGCCGCAACAAGTTCGGGCCGCAGCGCGGGCCGTGGCAGGACCACGAGTGGCGCGGCTGGTGGGGCGAGGAGCCGCCGTTCCACACGCCCGTGTTCGTGATGACGCACCATGTGCGCCCGTCGTTCACGCTCTCCGACACCACGTTCCACTTCGTGGACGACGACCCCGCGTCGGTCCTCGCGCAGGCGCGGGAGGCGGCGCAGGGCAAGGACGTCCGGCTCGGGGGCGGCGCCACCGTCATCCGGGAGTTCCTGGCGGCCGGCCTCGTCGACACCCTGCACGTGGCGGTCTCGCCGGTGAAGCTCGGGGCGGGCGCACGCCTCTGGGAGTCGCCCGACGAGCTGCTCGACCGCTTCCACCTGGACGTCGTGCCCAGCCCGAGCGGCGTGACGCACCACTTGTTCTGGCGGAAGTGAGAGACGGGCTCTGAGCCTGTCTCGGCTGTCGGTGCCGCCCGCAGCTGCCCGCGGCCGTACGCAGCGGTGCACGGCCGTACGAAGCGGAGCACGGCCGTCGGCCCCCGCGTCACCGCGGCCCCCGCGTCAGCGCGGCTCCGGCCCCCGCGTCAGCGCGGCTCCGGCGGCCGCTGCCGCGGCATGTTCGGCCGGGCCCCCGGCGCCATCGGGAACCGCCCGGGGGAGGCCGACGCCTCCCGGGGCGGGCTTCCCGGGGGCATCGCCTGCATGGCCAGCGGCACAGGACCGGCCCGGAACTCCACCATCCAGTCGGAGGTCTCCGCCCGCACCAGGTCCGTGACGTCCTCGGTGAACTTCCGCAGCACCCCGAGGCACCGCTCGGCGGCCTCGCCCGCGGTGCCCTCGGTGGGCCCGAGCACCTCGCGCACGCTCTCCGACGCCCAGTCGAACTGCAGCACCTGCAGCCGCCGCTGCACGGCCTGCGCGGTCGCCACGTCCCGCATCCACCCGGACGTGAGCCCGAAGAACCGGTCGCACCCCACGCACGCCACCCCGGCGAGCAGCGAGACGAACCCCCAGGTGGCCACGGGCCCCAAGGCCCCCGCCAGATCGAGCAGCGGCAGCACCCCGCCGCCCACGGCGCCCAGCGCGGCGCCCGCCCGCAGGAGCCGCGCCCCGAGCCGCTTCCTGCCGCGGTCGGTGAGGTACCACTCGGCGGTGTCGAGGGCGCCCCGCTCGACCCAGCGGTACAGCTCGTCGAGCCGCTCGGCGGGCTCGCCCCAGTCGCCCTGGGGGAAGGCCCGGCCGGTCAGATCGCCGGGCCGCGCCCCCGGACCCGTACCAGGACCCGCACCCGCGCCAGGACCCGCACCCGGCCCCGAACCGGCCCCCGAACCCTGCCCCTCGGGGGGCACCCCCTCGGGCTGCATCTCCGGCTGGCTCACCCGGCACTCCTCTATGAGATCGCGCGTATCGACGCTAAGTCCTACCGCCCAATGGGTGGCCATGAGACCGGGTTCACGGCTTTTCCGCCCGGAAGAGGCGCTTGATCAGGTATAGGAAGACGGCTGATCTCACTCGAAAGAGTGCCGGCGAGAGTGCTGGGGCGGCCCGGCCGCCGACCACGTAGGCTCGGTGCTGGCGGAAAACCCGCCAGACGGACCCGTACGAAACGGAGCTGATCGTGATCCCCGGTGGTGGCCAGCCCAACATGCAGCAGCTGCTGCAGCAGGCCCAGAAGATGCAGCAGGACCTCGCGGCCGCGCAGGAGGAACTGGCGCGCACTGAGGTGGAAGGCCAGGCGGGCGGCGGCCTCGTCAAGGCGACGGTCAACGGCTCCGGCGAGCTGCGCGACCTCGTGATCGACCCGAAGGCGGTCGACCCCGAGGACACCGAGACGCTGGCGGACCTGGTCGTCGCGGCGGTCCAGGCGGCGAACGAGAACGCGCAGGCGCTCCAGCAGGAGAAGCTGGGCCCCCTCGCCCAGGGCCTGGGCGGCGGCGGCATCCCGGGGCTTCCCTTCTAAGAAACCCCCCGGCCAACTACCGTACGTAGAGAGCCGACACCCTCCAGAGGACTTCAGGAAAGGCGTTCCGTGTACGAAGGCGTGGTTCAGGACCTCATCGACGAGCTGGGCAGGCTGCCCGGCGTCGGTCCCAAGAGCGCGCAGCGGATCGCCTTCCACATCCTCCAGGCGGAGCCGACGGACGTCCGTCGGCTCGCGCACGCCCTGATCGAGGTGAAGGACAAGGTCCGCTTCTGCGCGACCTGTGGGAACGTCGCGCAGGAAGAGCTCTGCAACATCTGCAGGGACCCGCGCCGCGACCTCTCCGTCATCTGTGTGGTGGAGGAGCCGAAGGACGTCGTGGCGATCGAGCGGACGCGAGAGTTCCGGGGCAAGTACCACGTCCTGGGCGGCGCGATCAGCCCGATCGAGGGCGTGGGCCCGGACGACCTGCGCATACGGGAACTCCTCGCGCGCCTCGCGGACGGCACGGTCACGGAGCTGATCCTGGCCACCGACCCGAACCTGGAGGGCGAGGCCACGGCCACGTACCTCGCGCGCATGATCAAGCCCATGGGCCTGAAGGTCACCCGCCTGGCCAGCGGACTCCCTGTCGGGGGAGATCTGGAATACGCGGACGAGGTCACCCTGGGCCGCGCTTTCGAGGGGAGACGACTCCTAGATGTCTGACGCCACGCTGTACACCGCGACCGACAGCCCGGACGACTTCGCGGTGCAGATCTCCGATCAGATCGAGAGCTTCATCGTCTCGGTCAGGGAGATCGCGAAGGGCGACGAGCCCGACTCGGCCGTCCCCTTCCTCCTCCTGGAGGTCTCCCAGCTCCTGCTGGCGGGCGGCCGCCTGGGCGCGCACGAGGACATCGTCCCCGACGAGCGGTACGAGCCGGACCTCGGCCCCGAGCAGGACGTCGACGACCTGCGCGAGCGCCTGGCGCTGATGCTCGACCCGATCGACGTCTACTCCGAGGTCTTCGACCCGTACGAGCCCCGCAAGGCTCCGGTGGCCTGCCGCCTCTCGGACGACCTGGCGGACGTCGTGGCCGACCTCTGCCACGGCCTGGCCCACTACCGCGCGGGCCGCACGACCGAGGCCCTGTGGTGGTGGCAGTTCTCCTACTTCTCGAACTGGGGCTCCACGGCCTCGGGCGCCCTGCGCGCCCTGCAGTCCCTGGTGGCCCACGTCCGCCTGAACCAGCCCCTCGAAGACCTCGACGGCCTCGACACGGACGAGGACCTGATGGAGTCGGCGCTTGAGGAGGAGGCCGGGAAGGTCATGGCGGAGGAGATCGCGGGTCCGTTGGGGCTGCGGACGGTCAAGTAGCCGTCGGGCTGCCGGTTCGGGACGGAGCGGGAGAGGGCGGAGGCGCCTGATGGGTCAGTACAGCAGCTGGACAGAGGTGAAGCGCCGGATGCGTGAGAGCGCCCCCGACGTCTCCGACGCCGCGTGGGAACACCGTAAGCAGACGGCACGTACTGCCACTGAGGCACACGTCCTCGGACATCACTTGCGGGAGATCCGCGAGGAACAGAACCTGACGCAGGCGGACGTCGCCAAGGCGGTGGGAATCTCTCAGGCGCGGGTGTCACAGGTGGAGCGGGGCGAGATCCACAACCTGGAGACGATGCGGGCGTATGCGGCGGCGCTGGGCGCGAGGCTCACGGTGTCCATCGAGTACGGGGATCGCGTCGGCGGCGCGGCCTGACGTGGCCAACCTTGCTCGTGGCAGGACCTGTTGTGCCCCCGGCGTTATGCTGCGCGCCACATCAGGGGTGAGGGGGGCTACGACATGACAGACGAGGCTCGGGCGGAGCGCCCCCGGTAGGGCGGTGGTCGCGTCATGGACGTACGACGGGTCGTGGAGATCTGGAACCCGGCCGAAAGGCAGGCGGGCACCGGGTACTTGGTCGCGGACCGGGTCGTCCTGACCGCGCTGCACAACGTGCGCGGGGCGGGCGGCCTGGAGGTCCGGCGGCTCGATCCCGGCGGGCGTGAGACATGGGCGGCCGCCGAGCCGCTCTGGCCCGGGCCGGAACAGGAAGCCCAGGCCGACGCGGCGCTGATCCGGGTGACGGACGGCGCGTGGACGCCGCCCGCCGGGGCGGAGCCGGTGCGGTGGGGCCGGATCGACGGGGCCCCGGGCGAGGGCCGGCTCGGCTGCCTGGCCGTCGGGTTCCCGCGCTCGGAGGTACGGGGCGGGGTCCGGGACACCAAGGAGATCCGCGGCCACATCGAGACGCTGACCGGCCTGAGGTCCGGCGGCCTGATCACGGCGTACGTCGACGGCGTCGCCGCCCCGAGCCGCCCGGCCGAGCGGTCGCGCTGGGCGGGCGCGTCCGGCGCGGCGCTGTTCGCGCGGGGCCGGCTCGTCGGGGTGGTCACCACGGACCGGGCGCGGGACTACGCGGCGGACCAGCTGACGGCGGTGCCGGTGGCGTCGCTGGCGGCGCGGCCGGGGTTCGCGAACGCGGTGGGCGGCGACCTGGTCCTCGCGGCGGTCACGGCCGCCGACGACCCCGAACCCCCGCGCACCGCCTACGACATGGCGGCGCCCCGGGGCCTGCACAACCTGCCGGAGCTGCCGTCGCGGTTCTTCGTCGGCCGGGACGAGGCACTGGCCTCCCTGAGCCGGGCCCTGTCCGAGGGCTCCCGGACCATCACGCAGACGGTGCACGGTCTCGGCGGAGTCGGCAAGACGACGCTGGCGCTGCACTACGCCCACGGCCACCGGGAGGCGTACCGCCTCGTGTGGTGGATCCGCGCCGACACACCGGACCTGATCGACACGGGCTTGGCCGCGCTCGCCGCCCGGCTCCGCGGCGACGCCCCCGCCCTGGCGACGGCGCAGGCCGCCTCCTGGGCCATCGGCTGGCTGCAGACCCACCCGGGCTGGCTGCTGGTCTTCGACAACGCGGAGAGGCCGCAGGACGTCCGGGCGGTCACCGGTCAACTGGGCTCGGCGGGACGCCAGTTGATCACCAGCCGCTGCAGGGCGGGCTGGACCGGCGAGCCGATCCCGCTGCCCGTCCTGACCGCAGACGACTCGACGGACCTGCTCACGCGTCTGACGGACGGCGGCGACGAGGATGAGGCCCGCGCGCTGGCCGAGGACCTGGGCCACCTCCCCCTCGCCCTGGAACAGGCGGGAGCGTTCATCGCGCAGACCATGATGACGACGGGCGAGTACCAGGAGATGCTCGGCCGGTATCCGGGAGAGGCCACCGACGCCGCGCCGGAGGGCTCGGACCCGGCACGCACGATGGCCCGGATCTGGCGCATCACCCTGGACGTCCTCGCCGAGCGCGACCCCCGCGCCGTGGACCTGCTGCGCGTCGCCGCCTGGTACGCCCCGACGGGCATCCCCCGCGACCTGCTCGCCCCGCTCGCGGAGAACCCCGTCGACCTCGCCAGGATCCTGGCCCTCCTGGCCAACTACAACATGATCACTCTCGACCGCTGGACCCTCGGCGTCCACCGCCTGGTCCAGATGGTGGCCCGCACGGCGTCGGAGGCGGACCCGCACCGCGCCGGGTCCCTCGTCTCCGAGGCCCGCGACCGGGCGGCGGTGTGGCTGTGCGACACGCTGCCCGGCGACCCCATGGACAACGTGGCGGGATGGCCGACGTGGCGCAGGCTCCTGCCCCACGCCGAGGCCCTCCTCGACGCGTGGCGCCCCGAGGAGGACACCGAGCGGACCCAAATCCTCCTCAACCAGGTCGCGTTGTACCTCCAGGCGCAGGGAGAGGTGCGCAAGGCCACCGCGCTGCTCCACCGGTGCCTGGAGGCGAGCATCCGGGTCCGCGGCGCGGACGACCCGGTGACGCTGGGGACGCGGAACAACCTGGCGGGCGCGTACGAGACGGCGGGCGAGGTGGACCGGGCGATCCGCCTCTTCGAGCGGACGCTGGCCGACCGGCTGCGAGTCCTCGGCCCGGACCACCCGGACACGCTCAGGTCGCAGAACAACCTGGCGGGAGCGTACGAGTCGGCGGGTGACGCGCGCCGCGCGATCCCGCTGTACGAACGGACGCTGGCCGACCGGCTCCGGGTCCTCGGCGCGGACCACCCCGACACACTGATGTCGCGGAACAACCTGGCCTACACGTACCGGGCGTCGGGCGAGGTGGGGCGCGCGATCCCGCTGTACGAACGGACGCTGGCCGACCGCCTGCGCGTCCTCGGCCCGGACCACCCCGACACGCTCACCTCGCGGAACAACCTCGCGACCGCGTACGCGATGTCGGGCGACGCGACGCGGGCGATCCCCCTGTACGAGGAGGTGATCGCCGATCAGCTGCGCGTCCTCGGCGCGGACCACCCGGACACGCTCAGGTCGCGGAACAACCTGGCGGCCGCGTACGAGTCGGCGGACGACGTGGCCCGTGCGGTCGCGCTGTACGAGGAGGTGCTCGCCGATCAGCTGCGCGTCCTCGGCAGGGACGACCCGAGGACGCTGAGGACCCGCAACAACCTGGCCCACGCGTACTGGCGCACGGGCGACACCGCCCGCGCGATCCTCTTGTACGAGCAGGTGCTCGCCGACCAGCTCCAGGTGCTGAGCAGGGACCACCCGGACACGCTGACCTCGCGGAACAACCTGGCCCACGCGTACTGGACGTCGGGCGACGCGCACCGCGCGGTCACGATGTACGAGCAGGCGCTGACCGACTCCGTCCGTGTCCTCGGCGCGGATCACCCGACGACCGTGATCCTCAAACAGGGCCTGACGGTCGCCCGCTCAAAAAGCTGGAAACCGCGCAAGGCGACGGATTGATGGATGGCGGAAGACCTATGAGCGATGAGCTGAAGTGGTTCAAGTCCAGCTACAGCGACGGCGAAGGCGGCGCCTGCCTCGAAGCTGCCCTGGCCTGGAGCAAGTCCAGCTACAGCGATGCCGAGGGCAGCAACTGCCTCGAAGCCGCCCTGGACCGGGGGGAGTGCGCCCACCGCGTCCACGTCCGTGACTCAAAGCTCTCCGCGAGCCCCGAGGTCACCGTTTCCGCCCCCGCGTGGTCCGCCTTCATCGCCGCAGTTCAGCCCGGGGCTTGAGCCCCGGGACCCGAGCTCTTCCCTGGGTCTGGTTCACCGATGAAATGAACCCAACCAACCTACCCAGAAGCGGAGTTGAGGGCTCCGTCACCCTCAAGAGTGACGTTCCGTAGTCAGCTTGCGCCGGAACGTAAAGCCGCCCTAGGTTCGCGGCAATAGAACGGCCTCGGCCGGTGCTACCAACACCGGGTCCGAGGCCTAGTCCTACGAGTCGAAAACAGGTCGACCGTGACTTGCTCTCAGCCTAAGCCCGTCCTGCCCTCCCCGTCCCACCCGATGGCCAAATCGGGGTACGGGAAACGCCTCGCGGGTGACGCCGAACCGGACACCGAACCCGACTTCGCACACCTGCTCCCGCGTGACGCCGAACTCGCGACATTCGTCGATCACCTCCCCGACGGCGCCGCGATGGGGCACAAGGCCATCGCCGCCGCCCACCCCCGCTACGGCCAGCAGGCGGTCCGTACCTCCCTCAACCGCCTCACCGACGCCGGTCACCTCCGCTGGGTCAAGGAGCACCTCACCGTCGAGGACGGCACCATGCGTTGGGTGACCAGGACGTACTGGTCGAGGGCGCCCAAGTCCCCTGACTGGTGGGCGGAGTTCGTACGGGAACGGCACGGGCGGGACGTGACGCACACGTACCGGTCCGGGCTGGCCAGGGCGGACGCGCGACCGGAGAAGGACCCGGCGCCCACCCCCTCCGCCGAGCCGAGCGCAGCTCACCGCACCCTCGCCCAGCTCCGTACCGCCGACCGCCGCATGGCCCTCTCCGAGGGTGAGTGCAAGCAGCTGGAGCCGAGCGCGGCGGAGTGGCTGGAGCGCGGGGCGAGTCCGCAGGACATCACGCGCGCCCTCACCGAAGGGCTGCCGCCCACCGTCACCAACCCGGGCGGTTTCGCCCGTACCCGACTGGAGAACAAGATGCCCCCCAAGCGTCAGGCCCCCGCCGAGGCCCGCGCCCGCGTCACCCGCGCCGTCATGATCTGCGGGGACTGTGAGGAGCCGGAGACCTCCGTGGAGCTGGTCAACGGGATCTGTACGGAGTGCTACCCCCTTGCGGAGCGGACCGGGTACATCCCGGACACGTTCCGCGCACGCCCGCGCCGAGCCGCCGGGTCGGGGGTCGTGGACGTCACCGAACGCGTGGCGGAGCTGCGCCGCGCCGCCGGGCTGCCGACGCCCCGGGACGGCGTATGAGCGTGCAGGACGTGCCGGTCCGGGCACCATGGAGTCAAGGAGGCGACACCATGACCCCCAGGACCACCGACCGGCCCCAGATGTCCGTCGAGGACTTCGAGGAGCTGGCCAGCCGTGCGCCCGAGACGGTGCGGTTGGAGTTCATCAATGGAAAGGTCCAGGTCAAGCCGGTGCCGGATGGTTCCCACGGCCAGATCGTCATGTGGTTGATCAAGTGCTGCATGCAGCAGCGCCCCGAGCTGTCCCTCTTCCCCGAGCAGGGCCTCAAGGTCGCGGGCTACCGGAAGGGCCGGGCCCGCCCGGACGGCGTGCTCGCGCCGGACGAGAACTTCGTGGGCCAGGGGCAGTGGGCCGATCCGGCCGGCGTGCTGATGTCCGTCGAGGTCACCTCCTACGACCAGGACGCCGACCGGCGCGACCGCGTCGAGAAGCCCGACGGGTATGCCGCCTCCGGCATCCCGGTGTATCTCCTCGTCGACCGGGACGCGGGCGAGGTCCGGGTGTACGCGGATCCGGAGGACGGGAGATACCGCAGCCTCGTCCGGCGGGCGTTCGGCGACGCCGTCGAGCTCCCCGAACCCGTCGGTATCACCCTGGACACGGCCAAGCTCAAGGAGTACGCCGCCTGAGGCCTCCGGCCAGGCCCTGTGACCCGCCCCACTTTCCGGAGTGCAGCGCTCCACAGTGGGCATGTGCCCAGCCGAGCGGCCGGAACGTACTCCCCGAACAGCGGGGCCGTATGCCCGTGGTGATCAACTTGTGAGCGGGACATCTCACGATGTGATATAGCCGAGGCGGATTTCGGCCGCTCGTTAGACTGAGCCGACCGCACAACGGATTGAGCGAGGAGCGCACGTGGGCCTTGTCGTGCAGAAGTACGGAGGCTCCTCCGTAGCCGATGCCGAGGGCATCAAGCGGGTCGCCAAGAGAATCGTCGACGCCAAGAAGAACGGCCATCAGGTCGTTGTCGTGGTGTCGGCGATGGGCGACACGACGGATGAGTTGATCGATCTCGCCGGACAGGTATCCCCGATTCCTGCCGGGCGTGAATTCGACATGCTGCTGACCGCCGGAGAGCGGATCTCCATGGCCCTGCTGGCCATGGCGATCAAGAACCTGGGCCACGAGGCCCAGTCGTTCACGGGCAGCCAGGCCGGCGTCATCACCGACTCCGTCCACAACAAAGCGCGGATCATCGACGTGACCCCCGGGCGGATCCGGACCTCGATCGACGAGGGCAACATCGCCATCGTCGCCGGGTTCCAGGGCGTCAGCCAGGAGGGCAAGAACATCACCACGCTGGGCCGCGGCGGGTCGGACACGACCGCCGTCGCCCTCGCCGCCGCCCTCGACGCAGAGGTCTGCGAGATCTACACGGACGTCGACGGTGTCTTCACCGCCGACCCGCGTGTGGTCAAGAAGGCGCGGAAGATCGACTGGATCTCGTTCGAGGACATGCTGGAGCTCGCGAGCTCCGGGTCCAAGGTGCTGCTCCACCGCTGTGTGGAGTACGCACGTCGTTACAACATCCCGATCCACGTACGGAGCTCGTTCTCCGGCCTTCAGGGCACGTGGGTCAGCAACGAACCGCAAGGGGACCGCAAGGTGGAGCAGGCCATCATCTCCGGTGTCGCGCACGACACCTCCGAGGCCAAGGTCACGGTCGTCGGCGTGCCCGACAAGCCGGGCGAGGCCGCCTCGATCTTCCGCGCCATCGCGGACGCCGAGGTCAACATCGACATGGTCGTGCAGAACGTGTCGGCCGCCTCGACGGGCCTGACCGACATCTCCTTCACCCTCCCCAAGGCCGAGGGCCGCAGGGCCGTCGACGCCCTGGAGAAGACCCGCGCCTCCGTCGGCTTCGACTCGCTGCGCTACGACGACCAGATCGCCAAGATCTCGCTCGTCGGTGCGGGCATGAAGACGAACCCGGGCGTCACCGCGACCTTCTTCGAGGCGCTCAGCGACGCCGGGGTGAACATCGAGCTCATCTCGACCTCCGAGATCCGCATCTCGGTCGTCACGCGCGCCGACGACGTGACCGAGGCGGTGCGTGCCGTGCACACGGCCTTCGGACTCGACTCCGACACGGACGAGGCCGTGGTCTATGGAGGCACCGGGCGATGAACCGGAAGCCGACGCTCGCGGTCGTCGGAGCGACCGGGGCCGTCGGCACCGTCATGCTCCAGATCCTGTCGCAGCACGCCGACATCTGGGGCGAGATCAGACTCGTCGCCTCACCGCGCTCGGCCGGCCGCAAGCTGGCCGTGCGCGGTGCGGAGACCGAGGTGCTTGCCCTGTCCGAAGAGGTCTTCGACGGGGTCGACGTCGCCATGTTCGACGTCCCCGACGAGGTCGCCGCGCAGTGGGCCCCCGTCGCCGCCGCCAAGGGCGTCGTCGTGGTCGACAACTCGGCCGCCTTCCGGATGGACCCGGACGTGCCGCTCGTCGTGCCGGAGGTCAACCCGCACGCCGCGCGCGTACGGCCGCGCGGCATCGTCGCCAACCCCAACTGCACGACGCTCTCGATGATCGTGGCCGTCGGCGCGCTGCACGCCGAGTTCGGGCTGCGCGAGCTGATCGTCTCCTCGTACCAGGCGGTGAGCGGCGCGGGACGCGACGGCGTCGACACGCTCCGCCGTCAGCTGCGCCTCGTCGCGGGCACGGAGCTGGGCACGAGCCCCGGTGACGTACGCCGCGCCGTCGGCGACGACACGGGCCCCTTCCCGGAGGCCGTCGCGCTGAACGTGGTGCCCTGGGCCGGGTCCCTCAAGGACGACGGCTGGTCGTCCGAGGAGATGAAGGTCCGGGACGAGTCGCGCAAGATCCTCGGGCTGCCCACCCTCCGCGTCGCCGCCACCTGTGTACGCGTGCCCGTGGTCACCACGCACTCCCTCACCGTCCACGCCCGCTTCGAGGACGAGGTCACGGTGGACAAGGCGCGCGAGATCCTCGCCACCGCCCCGGGCGTCGTGCTGTTCGACAATCCGGCGGCGGGCGAGTTCCCCACCCCCGCCGACGTGGTGGGCACCGATCCGACCTGGGTGGGCCGGGTGCGGCGCTCGCTCGACGACCCGACCGCGCTGGAGCTCTTCGTGTGCGGCGACAACCTGCGCAAGGGCGCGGCGCTGAACACCGCGCAGATCGCGGAACTGGTGGCCGCGGAGCTCACGGCCGGCTGAGCCGTCTCCGCCCGACCGATTGGTATGGACCACCCCGGAGCGGATCCCTATGTGAGATCTGTGTAAGTTCTGTGTCCAACTTGGTCGTCGCGCGTGCTTGAACTGGACCATCTCCGCGTTCGAAGATTCGCGTCTGATCAGTGCAACCGGCGGCGGGGCGGGGGACGTCTTTGCGGTCGCCCTTCAGGGGTGGCCCGAGCGCTGTCGAAAAAATGGGGCATAGGGGAAGAGCTGGTACGCATGGGGGCATTTGATGCATCGTCACGAGCGGTGCCCGCGCAGCATGCCGCAAACGCGATCCCGGATGCGTACAACCCTGAAGGGGGGAAGCGTGTCCAACAAGCGTGGCAGAGGTACTCGATTTCACAGCGGTACAGACGAGAGGCGCGGCAACACTGCGCCCCACTCGCCGACCCCGCACGACCGGTGGCATGCCGGTGATCGCCCCCATGCCCGCGGCGCGGCCCGCCCGCATTCCCTCGCAGCGCGAGGGCGCTGACGACACGATGACCGCGGGCACCACAGTCGACCATCTCACCGAGACCTACCGCGCCCACTACCGGTCGCTGCTCGGCCTCGCCGCGCTGCTCCTGGACGACACGGCGTCCTGTGAGGACGTGGTCCAGGAAGCGTTCATCCGGGTCCACTCGGCGCGCAAGCGCGTGCGCGACCCGGAGAAGACGCTCGCGTACCTCCGCCAGACCGTGGTCAATCTGTCCCGGTCCGCGCTGCGCCGGCGCATCCTCGGGCTCAAGCTTCTCTCGAAGCCGATGCCCGACATGGCGAGCGCGGAAGAGGGGGCGTACGACCAGCTGGAACGCGACGAGCTGATCAAGGCCATGCGCGGCCTGCAGCGGCGCCAGCGCGAGGTCCTCGTGCTGCGCTACTTCGCCGACATGACCGAGGCGCAGGTCGCCGAGACCCTGGGGATATCCCTGGGTTCGGTGAAGGCGTACGGCTCGCGCGGCATCGCGGCCCTCAGGGTCGCCATGGAGGCGCCGGCATGAGTGAGCGCAAGCGGGACGAGCAGGGCGGATCTGAGCGGCATGGCAGGAACGGAAACGTGAACCACGGACCCGAAGACGGCCTCGGGCCGGACGGCGGGGCCCAGGGAACCGGCCCCCGGAAGAGTGGCGCCGGGAAGGCCGAGAAGAGTGGCGCCGAGAAGAGCGGCGTCGAGACCGGCGGGCCGGGCCTCGACGGTTCCGGCCCTGATGGTCCCGGCCTCGACGGTCCCGGGCCCGGCGAACTCACTGCCGTCGAACTCGCCTCCGACGAGCTCGCGCTGCGGCGGATGATGCGGCGGGCCGTGGAGGAGATCGAGCCGAGCGACCGCTCCCTCGAACACCTGCGGCAGGCGGTGCCCGCCCGCAGGGCCCGCAAGCGCCAGGCGGTCGTCGGCCTCGCCGCCGCCGCACTCTTCATCGGTACCGCCGTCCCCGCCCTCGTGCACGTGACCAACTCCGAGGGCGACTCGGACGACCGCACCTCGATCGCGGGCAACAGCCAGGACGCGCAGGGCGGGTCGAGTCAGGGTAAGGGCCCCGACGGCGGCGAGAAGGCCCCCGGCCAGAAGGCGGGGGACAAGTCCAAGGACAAGGGCAAGAAGGACAAGAAGGACAAGAAGGGCGACAAGGAGAAGGGCGGCACGGGCGGCGGCGGTACGGGAGCGCCGGACCCCTCCACCTCCGAGGCCGCGAGCTCGCCGGTCTGCGACGCCGCCCAGCTCGGCGCCACGGGCAGCGCGGGCACGCCGGAGACCGACAACAAGGTGTACGGCTCCTTCCGCGTCTCCAACGTCTCCGACAGCAGCTGCACCATCGAGGCCGCGGGCGCCGTCGGCACGGTGGCGCAGGGCGCGGCCGACCCCGCGAAGATCGCCGTGGTCGACCACACGGAGGGGGACGCGGCGACCGGCCTGCCCGACCCCGCGAAGGAAGCCAGCCCGTTCGTGCTGCGGCCCGGCGCCGCGTACGAGGTGCGGTTCGTCTGGGTGCCGTCGGAGACGTGTCCCGCGGACGGCGGGGACCCGACGCCCAACCCGACGCCTTCGGAAGGCGGCACGGGAACGCCGGAGGGCGGCTCGTCCGACGGTACCGAACCGCAGCTGGTCCGGACGGACGGCGGCGTGGCCGAGGGCAGCGTCGTGGTCTCCCTGACCGCGGAGGCGGGCTCGCCCTCGGCGGGGGCGACGGTCCCCAACGCGTGCGCGGGAACGGTGTACCGGACCGGAGTGCTGCCCGCCTCGTAGCGGGCGCGGATCAGGTCTCCAGGAGGCCGAGGTGGGCGTCGCGCGCGAACTCCGCCTCGCGGCGGAACAGCCGGAACCACATGAAGACGACGAAGCCCGCGAAGACGAACCACTCACCGGTGTAGCCGAGGTTCTGGAAGGCCTTCAGGTCCAGGCCGGTGTTGTTGGGCGCGGCCGCGGGGACCGGCTTCATCCCGGAGTCGGCCTTGTCGAGGGTGACCCACGCGTCGTACACGTCGTCGCGTACGAGGTTGACCAGTGACGCCGAGCTGATCGCGCCCAGCTGGCCCCGGGGCAGACCACCCGTGGCGCTGACCCCGTTGGAACCGGGGCTCTCCGAGGCCTGCAGCGCGCCCCTGACCGTGACCTCGCCGGTGGGAGCGGCCGGTGCCTTCGCCGGGTCGGCGTCGCCCGGAAGCCAGCCGCGGACGACGGGCAGGGACTTGCCGCCGTCCGTACGCAGCAGTGTCAGCACGTAGAAACCGCGCTTGTCGTCCAACTCCCGCTCCGGCACCAGCAGTTGCTTGCCGTAGTGCCCGGTGGCCGTGGCCTGCTCGCCGGAGGTCTCCTTGTCGACGGGCAACAGCGCGTCGAGGGGCCGCCCCTGCGTGTTCCGCTCCTTGCCCTGCTCCGCGACCTGCTCCTTGGCGGACTCGTGGTCCTGCACGCGGTCCTCGAAGCGGCCGAGCTGCCAGGAGCCCATGAAAATGCAGAAGGGGATGGCCAGCACGACGAAGACGTTGATCCCCCACCATCGGGGCGTCAGCAGAAACCGGTACACACCTCCACGGTACGGGGCCCCTGCGGGGGGCCTGGCTGGGGGGTCGGCGCCCGGCACCTGCGGCTCGGCCCTGCCCGGCGGGGGCTGACCTTGCGGTGCGGCTTTGCCCGGCTGGGCTGGCCTTGTGGTGCTGCTTTGCCCGGCGGGGTTTCTCCCTGCGGCTCGGCTTTCCCGGCGGGGCGGCCCTGCGGCTCGGCTTTGCCCGGCGGGGGTGGCCCCGCGGTGCCGCTTTGCCCAGTGGGGGTCGTCCCGTTGTCCCTGCGGTGCCGGGCCCGGCCGTTTTCCCTCGCTGGAGGGGGCGCCGCACTGGCCCGCCGCTTCGCGGCGGATGGTCCCCACCCACCCACCCGTTTGCCCCGCACCGCACGGTGGAGGTAGGGGCGGTTGGCCCTGGGGGACTGTTCGGTGCCGGGCAAACGGGTGGGTGGGTGGGATAGATCCGCCGCGAAGCGGCGGGCCAGTGCGGCACGCGGGAAGCGCCACCCGCACCCGAATCCCCCGCGGAGCGGCGGGCCAGGCCACGGGAGGGGCGAGGCCACCGCACCCGAATCCTCCGCGGAGCGGCAAAGCGGGTCACAGGGCCCCCGCACCCGCCCCCCCCGCGGAGCGGTGGAGCAGGTCACACAGGGAGGGCCGTCCACATGCCCTTATGCGGGAGCACCCACGTGCCCCTACGCGGGAGCACCCACGTGACGCGCCGCGAACTCCAGCTCCAGAGCGACCTGCTTGATCCGCTCGTCCACGACCAGTGACCCGTGGCCCGCGTCGTACCGGTAGACCTCGTGCACCGCCCCCCGCGCGGCCAGCCGGTCCACGTAGTTGTCGATCTGGCGGATCGGGCACCGCGGGTCGTTGACACCCGCCGAGATGTAGACGGGGGCCTTGACCTCGTCCACGTACGTCAGCGGGGACGAGGCGCGGAAGCGCTCGGGGACCTCCTCGGGCGTGCCGCCGAGCAGCGTGCGGTCCATCGCCTTGAGGGCCTCCATCTCGTCGTGGTACGCCGTCACGTAGTCCGCGACGGGCACCGCCGCGAGGCCCACCGCCCAGGCGTCCGGCTGCGTGCCGAGGCCGAGCAGGGTGAGGTAGCCGCCCCAGGAGCCGCCCGCCAGGATCAGGCGGTCGGGGTCCGCGAGGCCCGACGTCACCGCCCACTCCCGCACCGCCGCGATGTCCTCCAGCTCGATGAGGCCGACGCGGTGCTTGAGGGCGTCCGTCCATGCGCGGCCGTACCCCGTGGAGCCGCGGTAGTTCACGCGGACCACCGCGTACCCGTGGTCGACCCACGCCGCCGGGCCGGCGGCGAAGGAGTCGCTGTCGTGCCAGGTGGGACCGCCGTGCACCTCGAAGATGGTGGGGAGCGGCCCCGACGAGCCCGCGGGCCGCTGCACCAGCGCGTGGATGCGGCCGCCGGGCCCGTCCACCCACACGTCCTCCACCGGAACGGACTTCGGTGCCTTCATGCCGGGCGGGTCCAGGACCACGCCGCCCGCCGTCGAGCGGACCACGGGCGGCTCGGCGGCCGACGACCACATGTACTCCACGGCGCCGTCGGGGCGCGCCGTCGCGCCCGACACGGAGCCCGCGGGCGTCTCGATGCGGTCCAGCTCACCCGAGGCGAGGTCGTAGCGGAAGAGCTCGCCGCGGGCCTCGAAGCCGTGCGCGATGAGCAGGGCCGAGCCGTCCGGATACCACTCCGCGCTCACGTCGCCCGGCAGTCCGAGCGCGAGGTCGCTCTCCTCGCCCGTCGCCACGTCCCACACCAGCGGCTCCCAGCGGCCCCGCCGCTGGTGCCCGATGAGCAGGCGCGAGTCGCCGTCGACCGGCGCGAAGCCGAGGACTTCCAGGCCCAGCTCGACCGTGCCGCCCTCGGTGTCGTCGAGCTCGGCGACCGTCGAGCCGTCCGGGCGGATCACCCGGAGCGCGGAGTGCATCGCGTCGCCGTGCTCCGTGTGCTCCACGGCGATCAGCGTGCCGTCGTGCGAGAGGTCGCCGACGCCCGCCGACTCGCGGTGGCGGTACACCTCGACCGGGCCCGTGCCGTCGGGGTGCACGACGTGGATCGTCGAGCCGTCGTCGTCCGTGGAGCGGCCGACGACCACCGTGCGGCCGTCCCTGCCGAGGGCCAGACCCGAGGGGTACGAGGCATCGAGGCCCGGCACGGCGGGCTCGTCGGGGCCGCCGCCGAAGGGCTGGCGCAGCCACACGCCGAACTCGTCGCCGTCCTTGTCGTTGAACCACCAGATCCATTCGCCGTCGGGCGAGAGCGCGCCGTCCGTCGTGCCGTTCGGCCGGTCGGTCACCTGGCGCTGGGCGCCGGTCGTCCGGTCCCACGCGTACAGCTCGTACGTCCCCGTCGCGTTCGACACGAACAGGGAGCGCTGCGGGGCGTCCTCCGCCCAGTCCGGCAGCGACACCCGGGGCGCCCTGAACCGCTTCTCCCAGTCCGGCATGGCGTCCGGCCCCCCGGACCCCGCCGCCGTGGCCTTCGCCGCCTCCGCCGCACTCATTGCGCTCGTCGCACCCGTCTCGCTCATGCCCCCCATAGTGCCTGTCCCCGCCGACAATTCGCTGGCGGGAGTCCCCAGCCTGTGGATAACTTTTCGACCATGTACTCCCCGACGCCCGCCGACTGGCGGGAGACCAACCGCAAACGCTGGGACGAGCGCGTCCCCCTCCACCTCGCCAGCAGCTATTACGACCTCGACGCCTTCCGCGCGGGCAAGGACCCCCTGCGCGACTACGAGCTGACGGAAGTGGGTGACGTACGCGGAAAGTCCCTGCTGCACCTGCAGTGCCACATCGGCCTGGACACCCTCTCCTGGGTGCGGCACGGGGCGTCCCGCGTGGTCGGGCTCGACTTCTCCGAGCCCGCCGTCGAGGCGGGCCGCGAGCTCGCCGCCGAGCTCGGCCTCACTCCGGAGCAGGCCACCTTCGTCGCCGCCGACGTGTACGACGCGGCCGCGGCGGTGCCCGACTCCTCGTACGACATCGTCTACACCGGGGTGGGCGCGCTCGGCTGGCTGCCCGACATCCGGCGCTGGGCGGAGACCGCCGCCTCGCTGGTCGCGCCCGGCGGCTTCCTCTACCTCGCCGAGTTCCATCCGCTCACCGACGTCCTGGACGACGCGACGGGCTCCCGCATCGAGCACGACTACTTCGCGCGCGACGCCTGGATCGAGGAGACCTCCGGCGGCTACGCGGACTCCGTCACCCCCACCGTCCACAACCGCAGCGTCGAGTGGCAGCACCCCATCGGCGACGTCGTCTCCGCGCTCGCCGCCGCGGGCCTGCGCATCGACTTCCTGCACGAGCGGGACGAGACGCTCTTCGAGCGTTTCGGCGCGCTCGAACTGCGCGACGGGGCCTACCGGTTCCCCGCCGACCGGCCGCGCGTCCCGCTCATGTACTCCCTGAAGGCGAGCAGGCAGGCTCTAGGATCCTTCTGATGGACCCTGGTCACCCGCCTCACGGCAGCGGTGACGGCGGCCGCAGCCAGCCCTCCCGGCCGGGTGCGAACTCGCCCAGCTTCCGCCAGTCCCACTCCTGCAGCACCTCCCGGCCCAGATCGTCGTCGTGTCGGGTGACGGCGACGACGACGTCGGACGTGTGCCGGGTGAGGAGCAGCGTCCGCAGCCGGGCGGCGACGCCCGCCCGGCGTCCGGCGGGCGACAGAAGGAGCTCGCCCAGCCGGAACACCCGCCCCGAAGCGGTCTCTTCCCCTGCCTCGGTGGACAGGACGCCACGGAACCCTTCCCACCATTCGCCGCTGCGCTCCGCGCGGTATCCGTAGAGGCAGCCGACCAGGCCCGACGCGTCGGCCACGACCATCTCGAAGTCCGTCTGCTGCACGTCGCGTGCGAAGCGGCGCAGAAAGTCCTGCCGACCGCGGCCCTCGGCCCCCACCGTTCCCCGATACGCCTCTACGTAGAGGTCCGCCACGGCCTCACGCTGCTGCTCCGCCTGCCAGCGGCTCAGCCGCCGTAGGAACACGTCCGACATGTACGCCTCCCGCCCGCCCTGCTGAGGGCGACTCCCCCTACACCCTGGACTCCGCATGGTGACAGCACGGACCGGCCAGCGGAACGGCGCGACGGGCCGTAACCGGGGTTGGGGGAGCAGCCCTCGAACTCCTATGGTGATCAAGGTGCTTAACCCGCCCGTGAATGGGCAGGTGCACTGTTGTCGTCCCGAGAGTTGTCCCCGATGTCCCCCCACCAGAGGTGAACTTGTGAGGCTGCCGACACAGTTGACTGCCACATCGACGGATGAGGCAGAGCACGCTGCGAGCCCCTGGGAAGAGATGTCCAGCAGCGAGCTGCCGTGGGTGGAAGACGCGGGCAGTGTCGCTCCCAAGGACGCGCGGGCCCTGTCGAAGATCTTCTTCGACCGGCTCCAGTTCCTCGAAGAGGGCACGCACGAATACCAGTACGCGCGCAACACCCTGATCGAGATGAACCTGTCGCTCGTGCAGTTCGCGGCCGCGCGCTTCCGCGGCGGCAGCACCGACGCCGAGGACATCGTGCAGGTCGGCACGATCGGCCTGATCAAGGCCATCGACCGCTTCGAACTCTCCCGCGACGTGGCGTTCAGCACCTTCGCGCTGCCCTACATCACCGGAGAGATCAAGAGGTTCTTCCGGGACACCACCTGGGCCGTCCACGTGCCGCGCCGCCTCCAGGAGCTCCGCGTCGACCTGGCAAGGGCCAAGGAGCGGCTGGGCGGCGAGCTGGACCGCGAGCCCACCGTCCGGGAACTCGCCGAGCACCTCGACCTCACCGAGCGCGAGGTCAACGACGGCCTCGTCGCCTCGAACGGCTACACCGCCGGCTCCATCGACGTCCCCGTCGGCCAGGACGACGGCACGCAGGGGCGCGACTACGCCGACGTCCTCGGCGAGGACGACCCCGCGCTCGACCTCTTCGAGGAACTGCACACGCTGGCACCCCTCATAGAGCAGCTGGACGAGCGCGAGCGCACCATCATCGAGATGCGCTTCGGCCGGGAGATGACACAGGCGCAGATCGGTCAGGTCCTCGGCGTCTCCCAGATGCACGTCTCGCGGCTCCTGACACGCACCCTCGGCAAGCTCCGCTCCGGAATGCTCGCCCAGACCTGATCCCCCCCCCACGCCGGACCTGATCCCCCGCCCACGGCCCCACTGGCGCCGTGGGCGGGACGCGTTTCAGCTGCCTACGGATCACAGACCCACGGGTCACCTGCCTACGGATCACATGCCTACGGAGAACGCGTGCTGCACGTCTCCGTAGGGGAGGTGATAGCCCGCGGGCTGCCCCTGAGGCGCGTGCGAAGGGTGGTAGCCCAGGTCCTGCTGGCACGCCTCCTGACGGCACGCCTCCTGCTGATGACTCATCGTCTCTTGCGGGAAAAGGCCATGAGAAGTCCCGTTGGCTCGGTGGCGCCGGTGGCGCCCGGGTTGTCGCGAGGGAGCCTGCGCGGGCTCCCAAGTGTCACCTCCTGTCCGGACATGGGCCTGGGCCGAGGCAGCCTGGGCGGGTGCGCTCTCCGCGTAGGAGAGCTCCTGCACCCTGAGTGCCAGTGCCGGCAGATCGCAGCCCAGCTGAGTGGCGAGCACGCTGGGGTTCACCCCCTCGTGCCAGCCCTGGACCAGCAGGTGGTCCATCGGCGCGGTCCACGAGACGGCTTCGGGTACCGACGTGGGAGCCGCGACCTGCACGTGCGGGGCAGCGGGTGCGGCCGCGGGGGCCGGCTGAGCAGCGGTGGCCACGGGCGGCTGCGGCGCGGCCACGGGTGCTTGCGCGGTCGCGGGTGCAGGCGTGGGCGCGGGCATGGCGACGGTCTCCCGGGCGGGGGGCGGCGTCGCCGCTGGTTCGGGCGGGTGGGAGACCGGCTCCGGCGCGGCTTTCGCGTCCTGTGCCTCGAACGGCTCCGCGGCGGCGGGCGGCCGGTCCGCGTAGGACGCGGTCGGCACGGCGGCGGTCTCGGCGGCCAGCAGCTCCAGCGCGTTGGTCGCCAGGTCGAGGGCTTCCTCGCGGTTCACGGACTTGCGTGCCGTACGGACGTCGCGCTCCGGCAGGCCGAGCACGTGCGCGGCTCCGGTGTCGCTGCCGAGGGTGACGGCGAGGGCCGCCAGCACACGATTCCTGTTCTTTCTCAGCTCCTCCAGTGTCAACTGCGCGTCCACGACACGCTCGTTGGCCTCGCAGTACATGTCCGCGAGCACGGCATGTCGCTCAAGCCGGTCCCTGAGTTCCATGACCGGCTGAACGGATCAACGTCTTTGAAGGAAATGGCGCTTGCCGTCGAGTACTCCGGTCGGCCCTACTTCTACGATCAGCTGGCGAGTCATTCTTACCGCCTGACAGCTGGTCGCACGGTTGCTCCGTCCGGGGTCGTCATACGGGTGGGATGCCCGCCGAACGGGTCTGTTCTCCGGCCCGACAGCCATACGGTCGGCAGAGATGAAAGACGGAGTACTGCTGCAGAATCGTTCATACAACACGACCCCGCAGGGTGACGGGGGCGATGCGTCCGGGTGACGGGATCGATGCGTCCGGGTGACGCCGTCAGCGCAGCCGCCTCGATTTGTGTGACCGCATCGTCAGCCGCACGTCGACGCGCAGCGGGCGGGGCGCCGCCGCCGCTCTCGCCTCGGTCACCGTGTGCCGGGCCAGCAGGCCGAGGACCGCCTCCGGGCAACTGTCCGGCGCCAGCACCAGCGTGATGCGGGCGCGCAGCCGCCGAGGGCTCCCTCGGAGGCTCACGTGCGCGTCGGCCACCCCGTCGACGGCACGCGCACGCTCGGCCATCGCCGCGGCCAGGGCGGGCCCGGACAGGGTGACGCCCGGCTGCCCCAGGGGCAGTTCGCGCAGGCGCCCGCTGCGGGCCTGGGCCACGGACAGGGCCAGGAACAGGAGTACGCCGACGGAGAGCGCGGCGATCACGGCGGGCGTCCACCAGTCGTGCTCGCGCCACCGGACGAGATCCTCCGCGTCGGCCCAGACCCAGGCCCGGCCGTTGCCAGGGCGCGGCCAGCCGGACGGCAGCCGGTCGCGGACGGGACCGGTGGCGGACGCCAGCACGGCGCCCGAGGCCATCAGCGTTACGGCCGCGCAGAGCAGGGCGGTGCGGTTGGCGCAGGTACGGAAGCGGCTCTGGAGGCGGCTCATCGGCCGGCGCTCCCTTGCGCCGCCGAGCCACCGTTGCCGTCGCCGTTGCAGGCGCCGCTGCCGCTGCCGCTGCCGTTGCCGCCGCCGCCGCCGTCGCCGCCCGGGACGGACTCCCGCGCGACGGGTTCCGGCGCGACGGGTTCCGGCACCGCAGGCGCGCGCCAGGCGGGTTCCGGGCGCAGCCGGACCCGGACGCGCGGCGCGCGGGCCGCTCCCCAGCCCGCCACGGTCCGCGCCACCGTGCCGGCCAACGCGTCCCGCTCCGCCTCAAGTTGGCCGAAAGCGAGCCCGGCGCGCACGCGGACCCGGCGGCGGCCGACGCCGACCCGTACCCGGGTGATCCCGGGCAGCTCCGTCACGGCGTCCCGCAGCAGCGCCGCCGCCGCGCTCCGGTCCAGGGCCGCGTGGAGGTCCGGCAGCGGCTCGCGCAGGGGGAAGCGGCCGCGCAGCCCCGGCGTGACGGCGAGCACCAGCAGCCACACGCCGAGGCCGAGCACGGCGAGCGCCGCCGCCAGGCCCGGCCACGCGCTGCCGGCCGGGCCGTGCGTGGTGAGCCACTCCACCGGACCGGTCCGCCACCGGCCGGGTGACCGCCCGGCCGCGTGCACGGCCAGTACGTCGTACAGGAGTACGCCGCAGACCGCGGCGACCGCCAGCGCCAACACCCCGACAGGAACCCGGCGTTGGGACCACGGCCGCCACACCCTGCCGTCGCCCGTCTGCTCCGGCCCCGGGACCTCGCCCTCATCGGTCCGCGCCCGCGGGCGCAGCCCCGCGATCCGGACCCGCGCCGAGGGCACGACGAGTCCGGTGAGCCGCTGCGTGCGGTCGGCGACGTGCGACCGCACGCGTTCGCCCGCGTCGTCGAGCACCTCGGGGTAGGGCAGCGTGACGGTGACGGCGACCCGCGCCCGGCGCCCGCGTACCGACGCCGAACTCCGGGTGGTCCTGACCTCGCCGGGCGCGAGCGCCTCCGTCGCGGCGCGCTCGGCGATCCGGCGCACCGCACGGTCGGCGACGCTCGTCGAGCCGCGCTCCCTCGCGGGCGTACTCATCGCCGCCCCCGGTCACGGCCGCCGAGGAAGCCCCGGATGTCCGTCCCGTCGTCCACGAAGCGCCCCACGACGAAGCCGACCGCGCCAAGGGCGGCGACCAGGAGGAAGGCACCGAAGCCGCCGAACCACCCGGCGAACCCGAGGGCCATCCCGGCGACCAGGCCTGTCAGAGCTGTGCTCACCACTCACCTCACTCCACAGAAGGGGCATCGCTGAAGGGGTCATCGCTGAAGGGGACATGACCGCGGTACCCCGGGCAGGGCTCGGAATGCCTACTCCACGCGCGTCTCGCCGCCGGAGTCCGCGCTGTCGTCGTCGGGCAGTCGTACGTCGTTGACCGCGACGTTGACCTCGACGACCTCCAGGCCGGTGATGCGCTCCACGGCGGCGATGACGTTCTCGCGCACCTCGTGGGCGACCTCGGTGATGGGCACGCCGTACTCGACGACGATGTCCAGGTCGATGGCCGTCTGCCGCTCGCCGACCTCGACCTTCACGCCGCGTCCGACGTTGGGGCGGCCGCCCGGGACCCGGTCGCGGACGGCGCCGAGCGTGCGGGAGAGCCCGCCGCCCATGTCGTACACGCCCGGGATCTCGCGGGCGGCCGTCCCGGCTATCTTCACCACCACCACGTCGGCGATGGAGGTCTTCCCGCGGGTCGCGGCGGGCTCGGCGGCCCCGGTGCGGCCCGCCACGGTGGTGCTGCCCGGCACGCTCTGGTGCGCGCGGCCGGCGAAGGCCGTGTCGTCACCGGCCGTGGCCGTCTTCGAAGTGATCTCCTGAGGCGTCATGAAGCCATCTCCTCGTCGTCAGGGACGGGTCGCCGTCCGTCTGCGGTCCGAGCGCTCGGTGGAAGCCGGGTGCCCGGACCGGCGCTCGTCTGACCCTCGCGGGTGCGATTCGTTACGCGGCGCGGCCGGATTTCTTCTCCCGGTGATCCGCCCGCCCGTCTCGCGTAACGCGGGCGGACGCCGCAGTGTCGTAGGAGGACGACGTGAGTGAGAGGAGCCGCGTGTGCCGGGGGACCGGGACGGGGCGCTGGAGGAAGCCGGTGGGTCCTCCCCGCGCGACGACGGATTGCTGGCCGTGCGGGCCGCCGAGGGCGACGAGGAGGCCTTCGAGGAGCTCGTGCGCCGTCACGCGCCCGGACTGCTGCGGCTCGCGACGCGGCTGCTCGGCAGCCGCACGGAGGCCGAGGACGCGGTGCAGGAGTCGTTCGTGAGCGCATGGCGCAAAATGCCGGAGTTCCGCGGCGACGCGCGCTTCGGCACCTGGATGCACCGCATCGTCACGAACCGGTGCCTGAACCTGCTGCGGGCCCGCCGCCCCTCCGTGGATCTGGGCGAGGTGCCCGAGCCGCAGGCGCCGGAGCACGAGGCCTCGCCCGCCCGGGTGGCCGAGTCGCACGCCGCCGTGGCGGCTCTCGGCAAGGCGATGGAGGGGCTGTCCCCGGAACAGCGCGTGTGCTGGGTGCTGCGCGAGCTCAACGGCCTCGCCTACGAATCCATCGCGGAAACGGTCGGCATCAGCCCGGAGGCGGTACGGGGCCGGGTCTTCCGCGCGCGGCGCTATCTCACGGAGGCGATGGCCGCATGGCGGTGAACGAGGAGCACGGGCCGGACGGGACGGACCACGGGCCGGACGGAGAGATGACGGACGAACCGAACGAACTGCTGCCCTGCGGACGCGACGTGTGGAGCGTCTGGGAGCGCGCGGAGAACGGCGAGACCGATCCGCACGCCGAGACCTGCCCGCACTGCGCCGACGCGCTGGACACGCTGCGGCGCCTGGAGGACGTCGTATCGGCCGCCCGCGAGACGGAACCGCGGGAGCCGGAGGCCGACGCCACCGCGCTCGTCGGCCGGGTCATGGACGTGGTCCGCCTCGAACTGCGGCCGGGCCGCACGCTTGCGCTGGGCGAGGAGGACGAGGACGCGTGGATCGTGGAGGCCGCGGCGGCCCGGACCGTCCGCGCCGCGGCGGAGACCCTGTCAGGGGTGCGGGCGGGCAGCTGCCGCATCGAGCCGCTCGCCCCGGACAGCGGGCCGCGCGGGCCGGTACGGGTCAGGGTGGCGGTGGCCGTGCCCCTCACCCGGAATCTTCAGGAGGTCGCGGAGCGGGTCAGGGGCCGGGTCCTGGAGGCGGCGGACGCCGAGCTCGGCCTGCGGGTCGCCGCCGTCGACGTGACGATCAGCGACATCACCGAGAGCACCGACAGCACCGACGACGACAGCGTGGAGAGGCGGCAGCCGTGACGGAACGACCCACTTCCGGTGCGCCGGCCGATGCCGTACGGGAAGCGGTGCTCGGCACGCCGGGCGTCGCCTTCCTCCGCCCCGGCCTCGCCGAACTCCTGCGCGCCTCCCACCTGCTGACGAGGGGAACGGCACGCTCCGCGGGCGTACGGCTCGCCCGCGACGGCGGCTCCGGGAGATGGCACGCCGACATCCACGTCGTCCTGCACCGGGGCCACCGGGCGGTGGACGTCACCCGCGCGGTGCGCGCCGCGGTGGCCGAGGCGCTGCGGGGGACGACCGGCGACGCGGAACCGCCACGCGTGACGGTGACGGTCACCGGCCGCGTATGACTAGCCGTCAGGAAGGCCCTAGGCGAACGTGACGTCGCTCGCGGTGTCGGCGAGCTGCCTGGCCTTGGGCGTACGGGAGTCCTCGGCGGTCATCGTCACGGCGACCGAGCCCTTGGTGTCCTTGGTCGCGGGGCCGGAGAAGGTGTACTCCCAGCGGTGGGGCGTGGCGCTGCCGTCGCAGGTCCCGTCGAGCGTCCGTGTCTGTGCGGTCGACGCCGTGCTCGTCTTCGGGACGGGCACCCCGGGGGCGCCGAGCCACTGGAAGAGGTTCTTCACCGTCTCGGTCTCCGCCGCGGTGAGCGGGCGCGTCCGTTCCGTCCGCAGGGAGACCCTGAGCCGCACGGGTCCGGTGTAGCCCTCGCACGTGTACGTACCGGAGACGACGGCCGTCCTCCCGTCGGCGCCGGCCCGGGCCGTGGGCGTCACGGTGACCGCGTGCCGTTCGGCGGCGTCCGCCGCGCCGGGCAGCAGTGCCGTCGCCGCGGCGACCGCTGTCACGAGGGTTGTCTTCACGAATCGCTGCACCGCGGGGACCGGCCTTTCCTGGTCGGGAGGCGTACGGCCCCATGCAACCCCGGCGCCCCCGGTCTTCCCGGTAGCCACACGGCGCGGGGCGTACCCGCTGGGCCGGCGGAGTGGCGGGGGGCGGGTCCTCAGGCCGTCCTCAGGCCGCCAGTGGGACGTGGGCGACGATGCGTTTCCCGCCGCCGGGCAGGTGCGTCACGCTCACTTCGTCGGCCAGGCGGCACACGGAGGGCCAGCCGAGTCCGCCGCTCATGAGGAGGCCCGTACGAGGACGGGTCACCGGGACCTCGTCGTTGCCGTCGTCGACGGCGATCTCGACGGCCCCGGGCCGCACGCGGCACGCGAAGCCGCGCAGTCCGCCCCCGTGCCGGATCGCGTTGGTGACGAGTTCCGAGGTCACCAGGACGGCATCGGCGAGGGCCAGCTCACCGACGTGCTGGGTGCCCTGACGCAACAGGGCGCGTACGACGTCCCGGGCGGCTCCGGGGCCTGCGGGCCAGGTGAGGGGTGCGGTGTCCGGCGTGCTGACGGTCGTCACAGCGCATCACTTCCACCGATCGTGTGGGGACTCTTTCTCTTCGGCTGCCCCACGGTGGTGCGCCCACACGCGGCGTTCGGGTGGTTCGCCCGATTAGTAATCAAATGCGCGATGGCCGCCACGGAAAACCGCGGCGGCCACCGTTCACACCGTGGCGTCAGAGCAGCCCCAGGTCCAGGTCCGCGTCCAGCAGGTTGTGGTCGTGGTCGTGGTGGTGGTGGTGACCGTGGTGGTGGTCCCAGTCGTCGTCCCAGTCCCGGGCGTCAGACTGCTGAGTGACCGGAGCAGCGGTGACAGCGGGCGCCGCGGCGGCGACGCCGACGGCCGGGACGGCCAGCGCGGCGGTGATGCCGGCGATGGACACGGCACGGGCTATGCGCTTCATAGTCAGACCCTTCGATGTGGGGGCGTGCGCACGCATCGAAACTGCGTGCGCGAACGCTCACCACGCTGAACGGTCCGACAGAGGCCCGCCCGCCGAACGCGGCTGGACGAGTGACACGGCCGGAGGGACGGGGAGGGCGCCGACAGCGGTGCGCGGGCCCTCCCCGGCGATGCCCCCGGCCATGGCGGGGCGCTCGGCTCAGCGGTTGGCGGTGCCGTTGCCCGAGAGGAGCGGGATGTCCTCCAGGATGTGCGACAGCGGCTCGTCGCCCTTGGCCTGCGTCGAGTTCTCGACGCACTGCTGCATCTGCGGCGCGGAGAGGATCGGGATGTCCTGAACGCCGATGTTGACGAGAGCAACGATGTTCTGGATGTTGGCCTTGACCGGGAGGCCGACGCAGAGCTTGTTCAGCGAACCCTGGACCAGGGTCATCTGCGGGCTCATGTTGCCCTTGGTGCCGGAGTTGCCGAACGACTGCCCGGCGTTGTTTCCGCTGACGGACTGGGTGTTCGAGTCATCGCCGACGGCCATGGCCTGCGGAGTCGCGGTGGCTCCAAGACCGGCGGCCGACAGGGCGACGAGGGTCGTTGCGAGCAGCTTCTTCATGGTGAGGAGATCCCTTCGAGTGAGGCTCCACTCCGGAGCCGCATCGTGACCAACTGAGCTGTGGGGCGGGAGTTGCGGCGATTGAACCGTTCGGTGGATAAATGTGCTGAACGTCAGCCCTTCCTCTCAATGGCACCGTTTCGTTGCACGCTTCGGCAGGAACGAAGACGGAGACGCTCCCCACTCTCGGCGAGGAAAAATGGCTGACCGCACAGGACCATGGCAGCGGCTGGGTGTCATTCCGACGAGCAGACAGTCCCCGGAGTGCCGCACCGATCCCATCTACGATTCCTTGCTCAAGAGTTGGTACGCGCAGGGAAAGACCGTCCCTGGCCGGCCCGATCCCGAATGGAGAAGGCTGGTCGAGCGCGACCCCTGGCCCCGGAACTGAAACAGAACAGTGGGCCGCCCAAGTGGAAGATGGCGGCCCACTGAAAGGCGTGCGTGTGTCAGTGGTTGCTGACGCCGTTGCCGGACAGGATCGGCAGGTCCTCCAGGATGTGCGAGAGCGGCTCGTCGCCCTTGGCCTGCGTCGAGTTCTCCGTGCACTGCTGGGTCTGCGGCGCGGAGAGGATCGGGATGTCCTGAATGCCGATGTTGACCAGGCCGACGATGTTCTGGAGGTTGAGCTTGGCCGGCAGAGCGATACAGGGCTTGTTGAACGAGCCCTGGATAAGCGCCATCTGAGGGCTCATGTTGCCGTGCGTGGCCGAGTTGCCGAACGACTGCATGGCGTTGTTGCCGCTCATGGTCTCCGTACCGCCGTCGTTGCCGATGGCGAGGGCCGTGGGCGCGGCGGCGGCGGACATGCCGACGACGGAAGCCGTGACCGCAGCCGCGGTCATAACCTTCTTGATCACAGGTGTTCCTCTCTGAGTTAGCCCCGTCCTCGGAGCACCCTGAGCAACTACGCGGGACCGTAGGGGTTGCTGAAATTCACTCCGATGGCCCAATGCACGGCAACTCGCGGGGATGACTGATTCTGTCGTCGCTCCGGCCGTCGACGATCCGATGGAGTGAATGCCCGGAACCAAACGTGGAGTGCGGAGTTGAGCAGGCCGCAGTGACGTGAGCGTCTGCCCCAGAAAAGGAACCACAAATGCTTCAGAAGGCAATGGCAATGGCAGTGGTCGCGGTGGCCGCGGCTGGTATCGCTTCTCCGGCGATGGCCATCGGTGATGACAGCGGCACCCAGTCGCTGAGCGGCAACGGTGCTGAGCAGTCGTTCGGCAACTCCGCCACCAAGGGCGACATGAGCCCGCAGCTCTCCCTGATCCAGGGCACGCTGAACAAGCCTTGCATCGGTCTCCCGGTCAAGGCCAACATTCAGAACATCGTCGCCCTGGTCAACATCGGAATCCAGGACATCCCGATCCTCTCCGCGCCGCAGACCCAGCAGTGCACGGAGAACTCGACGCAGGCCAAGGGTGACGAGCCGCTCTCGCACATCCTCAGCGACCTGCCGATCCTGTCGGGCAACGGCCAGAACAACGGCTGATCCGACGCACTGCCGAGACTGCTCGGGCCGCCCGTTTTCCTTCCTCCTCGGGCGCCCCGGGCTTTCTCATGTCCCGGCTCAACTCTGTTTCGTTCCAAGGTTTTTCAGCGTCTCTCGCATTTGAGTGAACCTCCGAATGAAGTCAACTTCTCGGTTTCTTCGTTCCCTATCGGTCGTTAAGTAGGGCTCAGGTCACGGTGCGGGAACAGGAACTGCCCGCCCGGTTCAGGCCGGCGTTCAGGCGTGACCCGAAGGAAGGGAAAAGCTGTGAAGCTGAAGAAGAGCGCAACCATCATTGCCGGTGCCGTCATGGCGCTGAGCCTGGGTGCCCCGGCGTTCGCCGACGCCGGTGCCTCCGGTGCGTCCGTGGGCTCCCCGGGCGTCATCTCCGGCAACACCATTCAGGTTCCCGTCCACGTTCCCGTCAACGTGTGCGGCAACAGCATCGACATCATCGGTCTGCTGAACCCGACGTTCGGCAACAAGTGCGTCAACGACTGACGTAACGGCTCAGCTGTCTCTGCTGCGCCTCGGCCGGCCCTGGCGACCCTCCCGGGGCCAGGGCCGGCTCCCCATCGGACAGAGAAAGACCACTAGATTGCGACAGGCCCTCAGCAAAGGAATGCTCTCCGCCGCGGCCGCCACGAGCATCCTGTCCCTGTCCGGCACCCACGCGTTCGCCGCTACCGAGGCGAACGGGCAGGCGCTGGACTCGCCCGGCATCTTGTCGGGCAACAGCGTGCAGGCCCCGCTGGAAGTACCGGTCAACGCCTGCGGCAACACGGCGAACGTCGCCGCGGCCGGCAACCCGGCTTTCGGCAACTCATGCGGCTCCTCCTCCCCTCACCACCGTCCTGCGGAGCAGCACCGTCCTGCGGAGCAGCACCGTCCTGCGGAGCAGCACCGTCCTGCCGAGCAGCACCGCGCTGCCGAGCAGCACCACCCTGCCGCGCAGAGCCCCGGACGCCACCGGGCGGAACCCCACCGCGCGGAGCCCCACCGGGCTGCCGAGCAGCACCACCCTGCCGCGCAGAGCCCCGGACGCCACCGGGCGGAACCCCACCGCGCGGAGCCCCACCGGGCCGCTCACAGCGCCCCTCCGGCGAAAGCACCTGAGAAGACACCGGCGACCCCGGTGAAGAAGTCGGCGAAGGCACCGGCGACCCCGGTGAAGAAGTCGGCGAAGGCACCGGCGACCCCGGTGAAGAAGCCGGTGAAGGCACCTGCGACGACGCCGCGCGCCGGTGGCTACGGCGACGATGACACCCGCGACGCCCACGACGCCCCGAGCGGCGCCACCGCCCACGGCCCGGCGACCCACTCGCCCGGCGCGGCGGCGGGCAACGACGTGAAGACCCCGGCGGACGTACCGGTGAAGGCCTGCGGCAACGCGGTGGGCATCGTGGCTGCGCTGTCGAGCGCCATGGGCAACTCGTGCGGGAGCGAAGGCTCCCACCACGACGGTGCGCACCACGACAGTTCCCACCACGACCGTCCGCACCACGGCAGCTCGCACCACGACGCGCCGCCGCGCACCACCCCGCACGCCGACGCGCCGGACGCCCCCGGCCCGCGGCCCCGGGCCGTGCCCCCGGTCGTCCCCCACCCGGCGGTCCCCGGGGACTACGTCACCGCCTCGCACCCGGCACCGCACCATGTGCCGCAGGGCGTCCGTGCCCACGTGCCGGCCCAGGCGGGCGCGGTGGCGCGGGCCGAGGACCAGCTGGCCCGGACGGGCGCGGATTCCGCGCTGCTCGGTGCGGCAGGTGCCAGCGCCGGGCTGCTGCTCGGCGGGGCGATCCTGTACCGGCGCGGATTCGCCGGGAACCGGCGTTAGACAGGGCGCCGACGGCAGGAGGCGCGAGCGGCGCGGGGAGAGGGAGCGCCAGGGACGGCAGAACGCCAGCAGGGAAGCCGAGACGGAACGGCTTCCCTGCTGGCGTTTCAAGGAGGTGGCGACCGGCCCGATGGGGTGGCCGCGCCCCGACGGCAGGGCTGCCGACGGCTGGTGGGGAGCGACCCGGGCCTGTCCCATGAAGCGCATTCAGTGCACCACTGGACGGCCCGGCGCGGAACCGAAGTTCACCCGTTCGCCCGCCCTGTCACTCAGAAGAGCGGCCCGGCCTGTGCGTACGTACCGCTCGACACCCCGCACCAGACGTTCCGCGGTGAACGAGGCGCCGTACACGAAGCGCATGGCGGGGCCGAAGCTCGACGCGGTCGTCAGACCGGCCAGGAAGAGGCCGGGGCACGACGTCTCGAAGCGGTCGCCGACGTACGGGGTCCCGTCCGCCAGGGACCGCAGGCCGGTGCGGAGCTCGGGGGCCAGGACGCCGATGCGGGCGGTCGTCGCGCGAAAGCCCGTGGCGGCGATGACGTGGTCCGTCGTGAAGCGCAGCCCCTCGCCGGTGTGCGCCGCGGTCCTCACCCGGACCCGCCCGTCGGCGAGTTCGGCCGACTCGATGCGGTGGCCGGCCCGCACCTCGACGCCCGCCTCGACGCGGTCCCTGACCCACCACGCGCCCGCCGGGCCCAGTGCGCGGGCGGCGGCGCGGGCGCGGGCCTGCTCCGGGAGCAGCCGGAAGAGGCCGGGGGTGTCCGCGTAGAACTTGTTGCGCCAGCCGCAGCCGAGGCCGGTGTGCGGGGCGCGCAGCGACTGCCACCACGGCCGCTGCCAGGCCTGCGGCAGGGTGTTCCAGGACACGCGCGGGGACCGGGCGAGGACGCGCACCCGGGTGCCCTGCTCGGCCAGCAGCGCCGCGGTCTCCAGGGCCGCCTGCCCGGCGCCGACCACCGTCACGTCCCGGCCCGTGAAGCGCCGCAGGTCGGCGTGGTGGCTGCTGTGCGAGACGTGGTGGTCGCCGAGTCCCCGTACGGCCCGGGGGATCTCGGTGAAGGGCAGCACGCCGACCGCGAGGGCCACCGCCCGCGCGTGGCAGACCTCGCCGTCCCGCGTCCGCACCTCGAATCCGGCTGCGCCGCGGCGGACGGAGGCGATGAGGCGCTCGTCGACGGGCGGGGCGGCCCGCTCGGCGAACCAGAGACCGTAGGACGCGAAGTGCTCGATGGGCAGCGGCCTGCCGTGCTCGGCGGGCAGCCCCTCGCGGGTGCAGTAGGCGGCCAGGCCGTACCGGCCCGCGGGGTCGGACAGGTCGGAGGCCCAGGGCTCCGACTTCAGGAACATGCCGCGCGGCATGTGGTCCCGCCAGGACGCCATGGTCCTGCCGAAGATCCGTACGTCCAGGCCGGCCGCCGCGGCGTGCGCGGCGATCGACAGGCCGTAGGGGCCCGCGCCGACGATCAGCAGGTCATGCATCGGTGACTGCTCGCTCTCTGTTCGCCGTGCCGGGGAGGACGGTGGGCGCGTGCTCGCGCGCCCTGCTCGACAGGGACACCAGGACGGTGCGGGACCGGTGGCCGAGGCCCTCGCGCAGCCGCCGCACCACGTGGCGGCACCAGAGCCGGCGCAGGGCCGCGCCCGGCGCGGGGTCGTCCCCGTCGTGCCAGGCGAGCTCGTGGGACGGCGACGGGGTGCGCCGGCCCGGCCGGGCGAGCGAGAGCAGCGCGGTCAGCGGGGCGTAGTTCTCGACCACGAAGGTGCGGCCCGTCAGGGGCTGCGGGGGCGGTACCGGCCGGTGCGTCAGGTCGAGGTGCAGGGCGCGGACGACGTCGGTGCCGGTGGCGTCGGTGAAGAGGCGGAACTGGGCGCCGGGGCGCGGGTTGAAGTCGATGAGGTGGAAGTCCCCGGTCGTGGCGTCCCTGCGGAAGTCCAGGTCGAAGATCCCCCGGTACTTCAGGGCCGACACCACCTGCGCCGCCGCCGACCAGAGCGCCGGGTCGGCGGCCCATTCGCCGCTCACCGTCAGGCCCGCCGAGCGCGGCCAGGAGCGGTGCTTGCGGCCCGTACCGCCGCTGCGTACGACGCCGTCGCGGCCCGCGCAGCCGTGGACGAACCAGTCCGCGTCGCGGGCGCCGGGGACGAACGCCTGGAGCAGCAGGCGGCTGCCGGCCTCGGCCCGGCGCTCGAAGAGCGCGGCGGCCTCGTGCGGGGAGCCGATCACGGTGGTGCTGCGCAGGCCGGTGTCGCGGGGCAGCAGCCAGGGGCGGCTCCACTTCGCCACGGCGGGGGAGCCGAGCCGGTGCACGGCGCGGGCGGCCTCGGCGGCGGATTCGGGGGCCAGCGTCGCCGGGTGGGCCACGCCGGCCCGCGCGCAGATCCGGGCCAGGCTCGCCTTGTCCGCGACGCGCTCGGCGACGTCGCCGCTCGCGCGGGGCAGCAGGAAGCGGTCGGTGAGCTCGTCGTAGAGGGCGCTGACCGCGAGGGCGCTCGCGTCGTCCAGGGGGATCAGCACGGCCGGTGCCGTGAGGCGGTGGGCGACCCGGCGCAGCACGGCGGCCACCTCGGCGAGGGACGCCCCGGGGGCGGGCGGCGCGTGCATCCGGTGCAGATGGCGGGAGCGCTGTACGGGGCTTTCGCGGTCGTCGGCCACGAGGTGGACCTCGATGCCCGCCCGCCCCAGTGAGCGCACGGCGCCGAGGGTGCCGTGGTGAAAGGGATTCCTGTCGATCCGCATGAGGACCGCAGGAATGCGTGTATCCAGAGGCTGCAACGTCACCCTCGCTTATCGATCGCCCATGCGGGCGATGTGCTGGAACTCAGGATTAGAAACCCGATTGGCGTAATAGAAATACATATGACGAGATGTCAGTGAGATGCGGTCGGAATACGAGGAGCAGATATGTCCCCACAGCGTCGTCAACGCGGTAGTCGTCAACGCAGTAGACGTCTCGCCTTCATCGCTGCCGGAATCGTCTCGTCGCTGGCCCTGGCATCCGCGCCGGGACACACGGTCGGTGTCGCCGTACGCGACGGTGAGCCGCCGGGACCCGCTGCCGCGAAGAAACAGCCGCCCGCCTTTGGCGCCTATCTCGACTACGGCCCTCGTGGGGTCGCCCGCATGGACGAGCTCAGCGCGTGGCTGGACGGCGCCGAGCTGCGGGTCGGACACACCTATCTACCGGGCGATCGCTGGAGCAACATCGAGGGCGCCCCGAACTTCCTGGAGAAGTGGGCCGAGTGGCGCAAGGCCAAGGACGACCGGCTCTTCGTCCTGAACGTCCCGATGCTCGAACGCAACGAGGACGGGGTCGGCGACGGCGAGGTGGCCCAGCTCCTGAAGCAGGGGGCCGACGGTGAGTTCGACGACCACTTCCGGGCGCTCGGCAAGCGCCTGGTGGACCTGGGCGTGCCCGACACGGTGGTCGTGCTCGGCTGGGAGATGAACGGCACGACCTACACCCATCGCTGCGGTCCCGACCCGGAGTCCTGGAAGAAGTACTGGAACAGGGCCGTCACCGCGATGCGCGCGGTGCCGGGGCAGAAGTTCCGGTTCGACTTCACGCCGAGCAGGGGGCGGGACGCCGTTCCCTGGACGCAGTGCTATCCCGGTGACGACGTGGTCGACATCATCGGCATGGACTCGTACGACCAGCCGCGCGGAATGCCGTTCGACGAACAGGTGAAGGAGCCCTACGGACTCCAGGAGCACGTGGATTTCGCGGCGGCTCACAACAAGCCCATCTCGTACCCGGAATGGGGTCTTTTCCGCAACGGCGACAACGAGGAGTACATGCGCCGGATGCTGAAATGGATCGACGAGAAAAAGCCGCTGTACAACACCGTCACCGATTACTGCCCGCACGGTGTGTGGCAGTGCAAGGAGAACCCCGCCGCCGCGAAGGTGTACCGCGAGCTGCTCTCCGGCCGCGACGGGGGGCCGGCCGACCCGACCGCGCCCACGGAACCGACCAGGCCCACCGAGCCCACGAAGCCGCCGGTCTGCTCGCCGGTGGAGCTCGGTGACTGGGTGCAGCACTGGCTGGGCGAGAAGCTGTGCGTGCGGATCGACTGGCTGGACGGCCGGCGCCTTCCCTGAGACACCGCGGTGCCGCGGTGATGGCACTCCGTCACGACGGTGTTCCGCCACCGCGGCGCGCGGCGCGCTCCCGCAGCCGTCGCTTCGCCCACTCGCGGCCCGCCGCGCCCCAGGCCACCGCGCACACCAGCGGCACGGTCCGCCTGCGGGCCAGCAGGAACCGCCGGTTGTGGACCGGCTCGGGCCGCCAGTGGTGCTTGTAGGGCTCGTCGCCGCGCAGCAGGCTCAGCGCGCGTGGGTGTTCGCCGCCGGTGTGGCGGGTGCACGCGTCCAGGAGCATCGTGGCGACGTCCACCTTGCGCTCCCGGAGCCGGGGGTGGGCGCCGTACAGATAGCCGCCCGCCAGCGTGCCCGAGAGCAGCGTCAGGTCGGCGGCGAGGACCTCACCGTCGAGCCGGAACTCGGTCACCACCGCCTCGCCGGCCGCGACCATCGGACGCATCGAGCGCAGCAGGTGTTCGTGGAACCGGGGCTGGAGGTGCTCGGCGGTCACCTTGCGCCCCTGCCACTGCAGCTGGTGCAGATGCAGCAGCGTCCGCACCGAGGTCTCCACCTCGTCGACGGGCACCACCCGGCTCTCCACCCCCAGCGCCGCCAGCTTGCGCATCTTGGCCCGGGTGCGCTGGGCGCGCGGCGCCGGGAGCCGCTTGAGCAGCTCGTCCATCGGCAGCGCGGGAAGTTCCAGGCAGGGCGAGTCCCGCAGCGTGCGGCGCGGCCCCGGCCACCGTTCGTAGAGGCTCTCCACACACGCGCCGGGCCGGACCTCCCCGAAGTCGACCAGCGCGGTACGGGCCAGCGCGTACATCCCCGGGAGGAGCGCGTCCGCCGCCTCCTCGCGGCACGCGCCGTCAAGGAGGACGTCCGTGAAGTCGGAGATCTCGCCGCCCAGCGGCTTGAGGGCGGGCAGCGGCCGGTCCACCCGCATCAGCGGTGCCGCGGCGATCAGCCGTCCGCCGTCCCGGACCAGGACCACCCGCAGTTGCCCGGGACGGCCGTAGGACCGCCACCAGGACGACAGCCACGCGTGGCTCTGGAACGGGGTCGCCGCCGGGCACGCCCGGTGCAGCCGCCCCCACGGCACGGCCAGCGCCTCGAACTCGTCCTCGTCCACGCACAGTTCGGCCCGCGGAAACTCTTCGGGCGCACTCACGGGGCGCTCCTCACCAGGGCGGAAGCGGGCCCGGGGACGGAGGGCCCCGGTGCCTTCTCCGTACGCGCGCGGGGGCGGACAAGGAGCGCGAGGCCGCCGAGCAGGCCGCCTGCGCACCCGCCGACCAGGGCCGTCACCCCGGTGGAGAGCGAGGAGGGGGAGTTGGGCTCAAGGGCGCGGGAGAACGCCAGGAGCTTGACCTGGGTGCTGTCCTTGGAGTGGTTGGCGCTCCTGGCCAGCGACTGCGCCACCGCGTTGGCGGTGAGGGCGGCCGCCGACGGCTTGGCGGTGGTCGCCGAGACCGCGATCATCGGGGCGTCGGGTGAGGTGACCACCTTCACGCTGTCCTGCAGCTCGGCCGGTGACATCCCCGCGGCCACCTGGGCGTCGCCCAGCACGGCGAGCTGCGTCGCCACCCGGCCGTACGCCTGGGCGAACCCCAGCGCCGTCGCCGGGTCCGCCTTCTCCTGCGGGACGGCGACGACGTAACTCGTGGCCGTGTACTGCGGGGTCTGCAGCACGCCGTACCCGGCGCCGGCCACCACCCCGAGAGCCGCGCACGCCGGCAGGGCCCACCAGCGGGGCAGCTGCGCGAGCCGGGCTCGCAGGACGTCGGTGCGCGGGCGCTCGTTCGCGGAGTCGCTCATCGGGGGTTCACCTCCGGGGTCGGGCCGGGCGTGAGGGACGCGTAGACGCCCATCAGCTGCTCGGCGCTTCGGGTGATGCTGTAGTGGCGCACCGCGGCCGGGGCGGCGCGGTGCGGGGGGACGTCGCCGCGCAGGCCGTGCAGGGCCCGCGCGAAGGAGTCCGGGTCGCTCGGGCAGTACGCGGCCCCTGACCGCTCGGCGGGGCCGAGGCTCTCCAGGGCGGGGCAGGACGCGTACAGCACGGGCAGGCCGCTGGCCAGGCCCTCCACGAGCGCCAGGCCGAACGCCTCCTCGGGGGAGGGGGAGGCGAGGGCGTCCATGGCGGAAAGGAGGGAGGGCAGGTCTGGTACGCCGGGTTCGGCGCCGCTCTCCTGCCGCGCCTGCCCGTCGGTGAACTGGAGCTCAGCGTCGGCGAACTGGGGCTCCGTGTCGGCGAACTCGGGCTCCGCGTAGGTGAATTGGGAGGCTTCACCGGCGAACCGCACCCGTCCCGCGATGCCGAGCCGGTGTGCGAGCCTTCGCAGTTCCGGCTCCTCGGGGCCGCCCCCGACCAGCAGGACGACGACGTCCCCGGGGAGCCGGGCGGCCGCCCGCAGCAGGACGTCGAACCGCTTGCCCGCGGCCAGCCGCCCCACGCCACCGACGACGAACGCCCCCTCGGGCAACCCCAGTTGCGCGCGGGTACGGGCCCGTGCGTCCGGATCGAAGCGGAAGCGCTCCACCTCGATGCCGTTCGGCACCACCCGGATGCGGCGGCGCGGCACGCCCCACCGGTGCAGCCGCGCCCCGACGGCGGGGGAGACCGCGACCGTCATCCGGCCGAGCCGCTCCCCGGCCAGATACAGCGCGCGGACCCCCGCGGTGAGCGGCCTGCCCTCCATCTGCGAGTCGCCCAGGGAGTGTTCCGTGGCCACCACCGCGCGCACCCCGGCGAGGCGGGCCGCGATCCGCCCGTACAGGCAGGCCCGGTAGAGGTGGGTGTGCACCACGTCGTAGCGGCCCGCGCGGATGAGCCGGACCAGGCGGGGCAGCGCCGACACGTCACGGTTGCCGGACATGCCGAGCTCGGTCACGCGCGTCCCGTCGGCCGCGATCCCGGTCGCCACGGAGCCCGCGTTGGTCAGCGCGACGACGTCGCACGGGGTGGGCAAGTGGCGAAGGAGAACGCGTAGTTGCTGCTCGGCGCCGCCCACGCCGAGCCCGGTGATGATGTGCAGGACCTTCACCCGGACACCGCCGAGCGGCCCAGGACGCGGCGCCTGAGCCGGTTCGTGCGCAGCTTCAGGTGCAGGCGCCAGGCCGTGTCGCCCTGGCCGATGTGGACGCGGGGCAGGGCGAGCGGACCGGCGAGGGGGCCCGGCGCGATGGCGCAGGCGTAGCGGTATCCGGCCTCGCGCACCGCGGCCACCACGCGCTCGTCCACGTGCCCGTAGGGGTAGCAGAACCCCTGTACCTCACGGCCGGTCAGGTCGTGCAGCGCCGCCCGGCTGCCGTCGAGCTCGCGGCGGAGCAGCCGGTCGTCGGCCGTGGTCAGGTCGACGTGGGTCAGCCCGTGCGAGGCGATCTCCATGCCGGAGTCGGCCACGTGCCGGATGTCGTCGGCGCCGAGCAGCGGTTTGCGCGGGCCGAGCGGGTCCCAGGCGTTCTCGCCGTCCAGGCGGCCCGGCAGCACGAACACGGTGGCGGTGCAGTCGTGCAGGCGCAGCAACGGCAGCGCGTGGTCGACGAAGTCGCGGTACCCGTCGTCGAAGGTGAGCCCGACGAGGTTGTGCTCCCGGCCCTGCGCGCACGCCTCCAGGAGGTACTTCATCGACACGCCGCGCAAGCCCTGGCGCCGCATCCAGCGCAGCTGCGCGGCAAGGCGCTCCGGCGCGACGGTGATCTCGTACGGGTCGTCGGACGGATCCGCGACGGAGTGGTACATCGCCACCCACGCCGGGGTGCGGGGCGGCCGGAACCGCAGGAACGGCTCCGTGCCGGGCGGGGTGTCAGGGGTGAGGTCAACGGACATGGCGCAGCTTTCCGGTCACGGTGCGAAGGGCGGACGCCCAGGGCTGCGCCCCCAGGAGGAGGCCCAGGAGCACGAAGGAGACGGTCACCACCGCGAAGCTCGCGAGGACGGCCAGGACGGGCGGGCCCGCGACGCGCTCGGCACACATGGCCCCCAGGGCGGCGGCGCCCGCGGCGGCGAGCACGAGCCGGCCAAGGCGGCCGGCGACGGCGCGCGTCCTGATCGCCACGGTGCGCGGGCCCATGCCGCGCAGCAGGAGCAGCGCGGCGACGCAGATGCCGACGGCGTTGGCCCCGGCGATCCCGCGGACGCCCCATGTGCCGACGGTCAGGAAGCCGAGCCCCGCGGTGGTGACGACGCCGGTGAACATCGCGTAGAGCGGGATCCAGGTGGTCCGGGCGACGGAGAAGTGGGCCCGGGCGAGAGCGCCGACCAGTGTGTGGCCGAGCAGGCCGAGGGCGTAGACGCGCATCACCGAGGCGGTGGCGGCGGTGTCCCGGGCGGTGAAGGCGCCCCGCTGGAAGAGGAGTTCGATGAGCGGGGGCGCGGCGGCGACGACCGCGGCGGTGCCGAGCAGCACCATGCACCCGGCGAGGACGAGGTCGCGCTCCACCCGCTGGCGGGCGCGTTCCGTCTCGCCGTCGGCCAGGGCCCGCGCGACCACGGGAAAGGTGACGGTGCACAGCATGAGGGAGAGGGCCATCGGCATCTGCGCGACCTTCTGCGCGTAGTTCAGGTGCGAGATGGCACCGGCGGGCAGCGACGAGGCGAGGAACCGTTCGATGAGGACCTGAGACTGGCGGCAGAGCGCGAAGAGCAGGACCGTCCAGATGATTGCCGTCTGGAGGGACTTGGCCTGGGCCGGTACCGCCGTCCTTCTCGCAACCGAAGCTGGCGTCGAAGCCGAAGCCGAAGCCGAAGCCGAAGCCGAAGCCGACGCCGACCCTGACCCCGCCCCCGAGACTGCCCCCGACGCCGACCCAGGCGTCCCCCGCAGCTGCCGCCAGAGCGAAGGCGCCTGGACGGCCGCCATGAGGGCGCCCCCCACCGCCACACCCGCCGCCGCGGCCCGTACGCCGAGCGGCGCGGCCAGCGCGAACAGGGCGGCGATGATGGCGGTGTTGTAGGCGACGTAGACCGTGGCGGGCGCGACGAACCGCTGGTGCGCGCGCAGGGCCGCGCTGCAGTAGCCGGTGAGACCGAAGGTCAGGGCGCAGGTGGCGGTCAACCGGGTGCAGTCGACGGCCAGTTGCGGGTCGGGGAGCCCGGGGGCGAGCACCGCGACCACGTACGGCGCCGCCGCGATGAGCAGGACGGCGGTGCCCGCGAACCACAGCGTTATCCGGGGCAGCGACGCCCGTACGAGCTCGTGGACCGGGTCGGTGGCCGGGGCGTCCGCGCGGCGCGCGAGCGCCAGACTGAACGCGGGCACGAGGAAGAAGGCCAGGCCGTCCTCGATGAGCAGCGTCGCGGCCAGTTCCGGAAGCGTCCACGCCACCAGGAAGGCGTCGGTGTCGGTCCCGGCGCCGAAGAAGTGCGCGAGGGCCTGGTCGCGTACGAGCCCGAGGAGCGAACCCGCGACGGAGAGCACGGCCGTGACCAGCGCGGCCTTGGCGAGGAACGAGCCGCCGGACTTCCCGGAACCCTGCTCCGCATCGAGCCCGGCGGTGTCCGGCGCGGCCGCATCCGGCGCCACCTGGGGCGGCACGGTGGTCATCGCGCGGCCGCCTCTCCCCGGCGGGCACGGGCGCCGACCGCCCACCGGGCCGCGACGCCGAGGACGACCCCGGTCAGGACGGTGGAGGGCCCGCCGATGTCGGCGTACATGAAGTCGGTCAACTGCCAGACCAGCAGCCCGCAGGCCACCAGGGCGCAGTCCGGTTCGGGCCCGCCCGCCGCGCCCCGCCGGGCCCGCTGCCGGTGCCAGCGGCGCACCGCGCACACCACGAGCGCCGCCCAGCCGCCCGCCAGCGCGGTGAGGCCGAGCAGTCCCTGCTCGCTGAGGACGAGCAGGTACATGTTGTGCGGGGAGAGCAACGGCTGGCGGACGAAGCCGCTGCCCGCCCCCGCCGTGTCGCTGCCGGAGGAGAGGGCCAGCGAGGCGTGGCTGTCGCGGTGGTCGGGGAACCCCTTCAGGCCCACGCCGGTCACCGGGTGCGCGCGCCACATGTCGGCCGACGCCGCCCACATCGTGTAGCGGTCGGTGACGGACTGGTCGGGCGCGTCCGTGACCTGGGTGATGCTGCTCAGGCGCTCCTGGAGCATCGCCGAGCCGACGCCGAGCCCCGCCACCAGGACCACGGCGGCCGCGCCCGCGACAAGGAGCACCCGGCAGGCCCGGCGCACCCCGGCGAGCAGCAGCACCGTGCCGCAGGCGGCCGCGGTGGCGATCCACGCCCCGCGGCTGAACGACAGGGCCAGCGGCACGGTGAGGAGCGCCGCGCACGCCACCGCCGCCGTCCGGTGGCGCGGCGCGCCGGGGCGGTGGGCGAGGGCCAGCGCGCAGACGAGCCCGTACGAGACGACCGTGGCCATCCCCATGACGTCCGTGGAGCCGAACGTGCCGACGGCGCGGATGTCCTCGCCCATGTACGAGGCGCCGGTGCCGGTGAGGTTCTGGTGCACGCCGATGACGCCCTGCCACAGCCCGAGGCCGACCAGCGACCAGGCGATCAGGCGGAAGTGGGACGCGTCGCGGATCAGGAGCAGCACGGCCGCCGGCACAAGGACGAAGATCTGCAGATAGCGCGCGGCCCCGGCGACGCCGGTCGCGGCGGACGACGCGCCGAACGCGGCCACGGTGACGCCGACGACCGGCAGCCCGAAGAGCACGGCCGCGGTACGGGTCAGTGCGCGCTGCCGGGCCCGCACCGCGCGGACGGCGCAGTAGCCCACGACGAGGGCCGACACCGCGTCGGCCGCGGTCCCGGTGCCGCCTTCGGCGGTGGCGCTCCCGGCGGGCACCGGCAGCGCGAGCAGCGCGATCAGGAGCACCACCGGGAGGACGGGGGCGTTCCGCCGCAGCCACGGCAGCGCCACGTCGAGCGGGTGGGGCCCGTGCAGGGCGGGGGACGGGATGTGGGTCACTGCTCAGCTCCCCGTGCGGCGTACGAGGCAGCCGAGGGTGCGCAGCAGGATGCACAGGTCCTGCCAGAACGACCAGCTGTCGATGTAGGCGTTGTCGAAGCGGCACCGGTCCTCGATGGAGGTGTCCCCGCGCAGGCCGTGGATCTGGGCGAGGCCGGTGATGCCGGTCGGCATCCGGTGGCGCCGGGCGTAGTCCGGGTAGGCCTGGCTGAACTGCGCCACGAAGAAGGGGCGTTCGGGCCGCGGGCCGACGAGGCTTATGTCGCCGCGCAGTACGTTCCACAGCTGGGGCAGCTCGTCGAGCGAGGTGCCCCGCAGGAACCGGCAGAACGGGCTGATCCGGCGCTCGTCGGCGACGCTCCACCGGGTCGCCGCCTCCTGCGGGTCGGCGGGCCGGTGGGTCCGGAACTTCAGCAGGGTGAACAACTGCCCGTCCTTGCCGACGCGTTCCTGCCGGAAGATCACGCCGGGGCCCTCCACGGCCCGCAGGACCAGGGCGCAGGCCGCGAGCACCGGCGCGGTGACAAGGAGCAGGGCGCCCGACACGGCGACGTCCAGGAGCCGCTTGCCGATGCCGGTCCGGCGGATCCGGGTGGCCACCAGCGGGCGGCAGGGGAATCCGGCCACGTACTGCGGGGGTCCGCCCGGCGCGGGCGCCACGTCCGGGCACCGCGCGTCGAGCTCCCACAGGTCGCAGTCCAGACCGCTCAGCGCGGTCAGCCAGCGCGCGGAGCCGGGGCCGCGGTCGGTGAGGAGCAGCACGGCGCGGACGTCGTTCTGGATCACCGCCCGGTGCAGTTCGTCCTCCGTGCGCAGAACCGGCAGCTCGGGCCCGGCCCCTGACGCCGTATCGGCCCCGTCGTCCTGGTCCTGCTGGGGTTCCGCCGGCTCGCCCACGATGCCGACGGGCCGCATGCCGCAGCCGGGCCGCCGCAGCAGCGCCGCGGCCACCCCGCGGGCCGGTCCGCTCGGGCCGAGCACCAGGACGGGACGGGGCCTGCGCACGGTGCCGGTCCGCCGGTGCCAGTGGACGAGCGCCCGCCCGCAGAAGCTCAGGGCGCACTGCGCGGCGGCGGCGCGCAGGAGGGTCTCCGGGGCGAGCGGATCCGCCGCGGGCAGGGCGGTGGCCAGGACCGCGGTGAGGGACCAGCCGAGCACGATCCGCCCGGCGAGCGAGGGCAGCCTGCCGAGGGTGTCGGGCAGCACGGCGTACTCGTACAGGCGGCCCCGTACGTTCAGGACCAGCACACCGGCCACGAGCAGGGGCGCAAGGACGGCCCGCTGCCGCGGGTCCTGGAGCAGCAGCAGGGCGAGCAGGGCGGCGGCGCAGTCGACGGCCATCAGCGCGGCCGCCGAGCGCCGTCGGCGGGCGGGGTGCGGCGCCGACGTTCCGGCGCGGGTGCCCATGGCTTCGCGTGGCGCGACGACGAAGGTCCCGGGCGGGGCCTGGGTGTCCTGCCGTGACTGACCCGATGAGGAGGCGACGGTCCGTTCGGCACTCACGTGGTGGTGCACTCCCTGTGTCGGCTGGGCGCCGTGCCCAGAACCTCGCCGTACACCGCGTCGATGGCGGCGGCGGCGTGCCGTGCGTCGTGGTGGTCCAGTACGTGCTGACGGCCCCGCCGCCCCAGCGCGTCCCGCAGCTCCCCGTCCCGCAACACGGCGACCAGGGCCCGCGCCAGCGCGCCGGGATCCTCCGGCGGTACGAGGGCGTGCCCGCGGTCGGTCCGCGGCAGGCTCTCCCGCGCCCCGTCGACGTCGGTGACCACGACCGGACGGGCGCAAGCCATCGCCTCGAGCGGCGCCAGCGCCATGCCCTCCCACCGCGAGGGCAGGACGACGACGTCGGCCGCCCGGTACCAGGGGGCCGCGTCGGCCGCCTCCCCGGCGAAGGCCACCCGAGGACCGGCCCGGGCGCGCAGCCGGTCGGCGTCGGGCCCGTCGCCCACCAGCACGAGACGGGCCTCGGGGACCCGCGCGGCCACCGCGGGCCAGGCGCGCAGCAGCACGTCCTGCCCCTTCTGCCGGCAGAGCCGTCCGACGCACACCACCAGGGGGACGCGCGCGCCGGGTGGCCCGCCGGGGGTGGCGGGCCTGAAACGGCCGGTGTCGACGCCGTTGGGGACGACCGTGTAGGAGCCGTTGATACCGGCCCGCAGCCCGGTGACCCACTCGGCCTCGCTGACGCAGACGATGCGCGCCGTCCACCGCGCCGCGCTCCGTTCCCAGCGGCGGGCGAGCAGCGCGGTGACGCCGCCGACCGCCTCGAACGACCAGGCGTGCGGCTGGAACACGGTGGGCACGGCCCCGCGCAGCGCGAGCCGCGCGGCGAGCCCGGCCTTGGCGCTGTGCGCGTGGACGAGCGCCGGGCCCGTCGCGTCGACGATGCGCTTCAGATCCCTGATCTCGGCCCTGAGGCCGGGTCCCGGGGAGCGGGTGGCCGCCCAGGGGTGGACCCGTACGCCGGGGCCGAGGGCGCCCAGGACCGCGGGCAGTAAGCCCTCCGGCGGGCAGGCCACGTGGACGTCGGCGCCCGCCGCGGCCTGAGCCGTGACGAGGTCGACGACGACCCGTGCCACGCCGCCGTCCACGGGCTGGCTGACGTGCAGGACCCGCGGGGGAGCGAGTGCTGAAGGCAGAGGCATGCGCGACTCCCTTGAGTCAGTGACAGCGCGGAGCCGGTTGCGGAGCGACGTGCTGCTAGCGCCGCGCGTCGACGGCGGCGAAGACCACGCCGACCCACGCCGACTCCCGCGAGGAAAGGTGGACCGTCAGATCACCGCCCTGTCCGCCCGGACGTGTGGTCAGTGGAAGGACATCGGAGTCGTATCCCAGGGTGTTCGGGTACGCGGGGGTTCTGCGGACCGGCGGTCCTGGCTCGCTGATGGTCGAGTTGAGTACGTCGCCGACCGGATTGGCGTCGTCCGACAGCGGCACGGCCCGGCCCCGCCCGGCCGCCACGCCCACGGTGTCCCCGAGCCGCCCCCGGTCGCCGTCGTAGGCCACCACTCCGGCGATGCCGCCCGCGGCCGTCGGCGCGGGCACGCCGCGCAACCGCAGCGTGTGCCGGTGCCCGTTCTTCCCGGTCGAGTCGAAGCCGTCCCAGACGGTCAGGGCGCGCAGCGGTTCCGCGGCGTCCTCGTAGGCCACGACCAGCGTCCAGCCGCCCCAGGCGCCGGTCCGTGAGTGCCCCTTGGCGACATTGACCTGGGCCACCGTGTACGAGCCACCGCCCGCGGTGCGCACCAGTCCGGTCACGTCGGCCGATGCCTGGAAGGCGTCGGCGTCACCGGCGACGCGGTGGCCGGTCAGGGTGTCGGCGACGACCGGTCTGTAGCGTCCGCCCGGTTCCGCGATCAGCACCCGCCCGTTGTCCTTGGGCGACTTCTGCTCGCCGGCCCGGAGGTTGCCTCCCCAGTACAGGCGTGCGTAGGTGACGCGCGCGTGCGGGGGCAGGCGTACCTCGCCCGTACTGGAGTTGTAGGTGTTCGGGTCGTCGTCGACGTCGATGTAGGCCATGTCGAAGTCGTCGTTGACGCCCGCCGTGCCGCCGCGTGCCGCGGCGCAGGAGGCGGCCGTGCGCGCCACCGCGCGGCGGCAGGTGATCGCCGAGTTCGCGGCCCGGACGATCCCGCCGTGCTGCAGCGCGCGGTATCTCTGCGCGAAGTCGACGCGCGTCCTCTCGCCTCCGGGCGGGGCTGCCGAGCCGGGCCCGGTGGCCGCGAGACACGCGGCGAGTGCGAGCGGGACGACGAACACGCGACGCAGGCCCGGGGAGTGACGCATGACGGCGTTGGCCTTCCGAAGGGTGGAGACTCTGAACCACGACAGAGAGACGATTCGTACTTACTTGAACGAATATGAACGTATATGAGTGGATTGCCCTAAACGGAAGCGCAACTGTAGCCCCTAAAGGGGGCGGCCCGGTCAACCTCGGCGCGTGTGTCGGAACGGTGAAGGACGCGGCAGATGGGCGACGTCGGGCACGGCCCGCGTCAGTTCGGAAGGAGTGCAGGTCCCGCGGGGTCGGCGGCCGACGGGCCGTCACCGCAATGGATCCCGGGCAGCATCACCCGTCTGGGCGCACAACTCGCCGCCACGCTCGGCAGTTGATCCCCCTAGACGGGTATCCCTCCCGTCCTCGTTACACCACCAAGGAGCAGCACTCCATGTCGCGTACCACCAAGGCTCTTGCCCTGTCCGCCGTCGCCGCCGCCGCCGTGGCCGGATCCGCGGGCGCCGCCGCCGCCGACAGCGGCGCGCAGGGTGCCGCCCAGAACTCCCCCGGTGTGATCTCGGGCAACACCGCGCAGGTGCCGGTCCACATCCCCGTGAACGTCTGCGGCAACAGCGTCAACGTCATCGGTCTGCTGAACCCGGCGTTCGGCAACCAGTGCGCCAACGACTGACGCACCGTCTGACAGGAGCGGCCGTCCCCGTACTCACGGGGGCGGCCGTTCCGCGTGCCGGGGCGGCATTCGGCCGCCGCGGCACGCCCGCGGCCGTGCCCCGAATGGGGGGCGCGCCACGCATGGCCGACTGACCGTCACATTCACTTCTCACCTGCGCGGATGCCCTCCGCGTGAAGGAATGGAAGCCACGGTGCGCAGCCGCTCGGTTGCGGGTGAGGTTGCCCGATCCCACGGTGATCACAAGATCTGATGCACCACCGAAAGGGAAACACCTATGCGCGCTCTGCCCGTACGGCGTATCGCGACGACCGTCCTGTGCGCGACGCTGCTTCTCGGCACGGCCGGACCGGCCTTCGCCTCGCACGGCGCCGCCTCCCGCGACGACCTGCGGACCGCGTCCGGCGCGCCCGCGGACCCGGCCGCACTGCTGGGCCAGGTCCAGCAGCTCAGCGGGCTCGGTGCTGTCATCACCCCCGTCACGGATCTGCTCACCGCGGTGCTCAAGGCGAAGGACAACAAGCTCTCGCCCGAGGACGTCAAGAAGCACGCCGACGCGATCAAGAAAGCGCTGGACGCGGCCGCCAAGCCGCCCGCCAAGGCGCCTCTCAGCACCGCCGCCGACCCGGCCGCGCTCCCTCAGCTTCCGGCCACCCAGCTCCCGGCCGCGCAACTGCCCGCCGCGGGAGCGCAACGGGACGCCAAGGCGGTGCTCGACCCCAAGGCCGACGCCGTGGCCGCGCTGCAGAAGGCGGTCGACGGCCTGCTCAAGGCCGTCACGTCCGGCGACCCCAAGGCTGTGCTCGCGCAGGTCCCCACGGTCCTCACCGGCCTGGTCAACTTCGCCGTCGCCACCCTCCGCGGCGGCGGCCTGCCTGCACCCAGCCTGCCGGGCCCGCCCAAGCTCCCCGCGCTCTGAGAGCCTGTCTTTGAACCCACGGCGAAGGCCTTCCCGGGGAGGCCCAACGCCACCGCCCGCCGCACCGGAGACAGTCCGGGGCGGCGGGCTTCTCGCTGCCAACCGCCTTTATTGGTCGGCCGGTTGATATGAGAATGCGATGCGTTCTTCATTCGGGTGGGATCGGGGAACTTTGCGGCACAGGGGTTTCCGTACCGAGCCGTGCTCGTTAGCCGGGGAGAAGAGACACAGGCAAACCCATGCCTGAACGGTCCTCCCACAGGCGACACGCGTTGCCAAAGAAAGGAACATGATGAAGGCCCTGAAGGCTGCCGCTGTCCTTGCCGGTTCGATCGCCATCGCCGGTTCCGCCGCGCCCGCGTTCGCCGGCGACCTGACGCCCTCCAGCCTGAACGGTGGTCTCGACGCCCTGACCCGCCAGTCGCTCCTCGACACCAAGCCGGTGAGCACGAACATGCTCGACACCGAGAACAAGGACTCCGTGGTCAACACGGTCGCGGACGCCGTGGACGCCCTGAACGCCGGTGGCGGCCCCGCCGGTCTCCTCGGCGGGCGCCCCGTCGGCAAGTAGAGCCTTCTGCTCCTGTTTCCTGTTCCGTGCCAGGGGGTGTCGCGGCGCGCGGCACGGACGGGAGTTCGGCCGTGGGGTCTCACGGGCGCCGACCGGGTGACCCCATCGTGTGATGGCGTCCTCGGGCTGGGCCACTCGGGTGACAACGGAGCCGGAGCGGCCCCTTCGCGTCTATACGGTTCCCCTCATGACCTCAACTTCCAGTGAGCAGCGCCCCTTCCAACCAACTGATCTGGGAACCCTCGCAGTTCTCGCCTGGAGCGGTGAACACCCCGAGGACGAGAAGGACATGCCCTTCCTGCTGGCCTACTCCCTCGGCGACACCGAGGAGGGCCCGGAGGGCACGGCCCAAGCGATGCGCACTCTCCTCGCCGAGACGGGCCTGCCGATGGGCGGCCCCCTCCTCGACGGCGCCCACAACCCCTCCCTGCCGGTGAGCCTGCTCGTCGAGGGCGACAACGCGGTCGTCAACATGCCCCACCTGAACGCGCAGTGCGGGGTGCCGCCGGAGTGGATCGCCGCCGTCAAGCTGCGCGGCCACGCCTACTTCATGATCACCACGCGCGCGTGGCCGGAGGCCAAGCCGGGCGAGCCCGTGCCGGAGGAGGGCCTCGCCGCGTTCGCCGGTGCCGAGGAGACCATGCTCAACGCCGCCCACTGCCTGCTGCCCGCGCGCAGCCTGCGCTGATGCGCCGCACCACCGAACTGCCGCACCGGGTACCGCTCCAGGCCGTCGGCGCCCCCGGTGCGGCCCCCGTCGCGGCTCCCGGTGCCGACCGGCCCCGGCAGCAGGAGGCGGGCCGGCTCCTCGGCCTGCTCCTGGTGGTCACCGGCGCGGCGGGACTGCTCGCGGCGTGGGTCATCACCCTCGACAAGATCAAACTGATGGAGGACCCGGACTTCGTCCCCGGGTGCAGCCTCAATCCGGTGGTCGCCTGCGGCAACATCATGAAGAGCGAGCAGGCGGCGGCCTTCGGGTTCCCCAACCCGATGCTCGGTCTCGTCGCGTACGCCGTGGTGATCGGCGTCGGCGCCGGCCTGCTCGGCGGCGCACGCTTTCCCCGCTGGTACTGGCTGACCTTCAACGCGGGCACCGTATTCGGTGTGGCATTCTGCGGCTGGCTGCAATTCCAGTCCCTTTACCGCATTCATTCCCTCTGTCTGTGGTGCTGTCTGGCCTGGGCCGCGACCATCGTCATGTTCTGGTACGTGACATCGCACAATGTGCGCTGCGGATTCCTGCCCGCTCCCCGGGGTGTGCGCACTTTCCTGGGCGAGTTCACCTGGACGCTGCCCGTTCTGCACGCGGGCGTTATCGGCATGCTCATTCTGACGCGCTGGTGGGATTTCTGGACCAGCTGACCGAGGCCGTGTGGCGAAAGGACGAATCGAGCGCCATGGAGCAATCTGCGCCCGCATCGAAACGTGTGGGCCCGGTCCCGAGCCGGGCCCACGACGGCCCCCGGGAGGCGGCGGGCCCGGCCGTCCATCCAGCCGCCCGTCCGGCCGCCCGCCCGGTCGACCGGATGACCCGCCGCCACCTCATCGGCGCCGCGGCCACGGCGTTCCTCGGCGCCGCGGCCATCGTCCGGGCCGCCCCTGATCAGCCCGCCCCCGAGGCGTCCGCCCCCGAGCCGTCCGCACCGGACCTCTCGGCGCCGGACCTCGCGGCGCCGGGCCCGCAGGCCGCGTACGACCATCCGCCGTTCGACGAGACGTACCGGGGCCGACGCATCCGGGGCGAGCCGGTCGTCCACCACGAAGGGCCCGCGCACGAAGGGCCCGCGCACGGAGGGTGGCAGGTCACCGTCGACGGGCAGCGGCTCGGGCTCATGCGCCGCGCGGACGGCAGCTACCTCAGCATGGTGGACCACTACGAGTCGTACGCGACCCCGCTGGCCGCCGCGCGAGGAGCCGTCGACGAACTCGGTCCCCTGCGGGCCCTGAGCGGGCGCGGCCACTGAGCCGGACGCGTAGCCCCCGACCGCGGAAGGGACGGACATGGCCCACACGCGCAGGAACCAGCGCAGCCTCACCCGAGCCGAGCGGCGGCGCTTCGTCGACGCGCTCCTGAAGCTCAAACGGCGGGGGGAGTACGACGAGTTCGTCCGCATGCACATCGACTTCTACGTGTCGGACGGCGACGAGCGGCTCAGGGTCGCGCACATGGCCCCCTCGTTCTTCCCCTGGCACCGCCGATTCCTGCTTGAGTTCGAACGGGCCCTTCGGCGGATCGACTCCGGTGTCTCCGTGCCCTACTGGGACTGGACGAAGGACCGCACTCCGGCCGCGTCGGTGTGGGGCGCGGACCTGATGGGCGGCAACGGGCGGCGCTCCGACCGGCAGGTCATGACCGGGCCGTTCGCGTACAGGAGCGGGCACTGGGACATCAAGGAGAGCGTCACCGACGGGGAGTTCCTCATGCGGGACCTCGGCCGCCCGCAGGACCCCGTCGACCTGCCCACCGCCCGGGACGTGGAGTGGGCCATGTCCGACCCCCGTTACGACACGGCGCCCTGGGACTCCACGTCGCCCGGGGGCTTCCGCAACAAGCTGGAGGGCTGGACGGCGGCGCGGGGCAAGGAGCGGTGGCGCAACCACAACCGCGTCCACCGCTGGGTCGGCGGTCACATGCTGGGCGGCGGCTCGGTGAACGACCCGGTCTTCTGGCTCAACCACGCCTTCGTGGACCTGCTGTGGGACCGGTGGCAGCGCCGCCACCCCGACTCGGCCCCCTATCTGCCGGCGCGGCCGCCGGGCCCCGGCTCGGTCCAGTACCAGCGCATCGTCGCCCGTCACGAGCCGATGCCGCCGTGGGACGCCACGCCGGACAGCCAGCTGTCGCACAAGGGGAAGTACACCTACGGCGGCTAGGTGGCCGGTGGCGGCCGGACCTTGGGACATGGCAGGGCCCCCGGTGGAACGCGCACCGGGGGCCGGGCCTTGACTACTGGGTCAGCCGCCGTAGCCGGGGCCGCCGCCGTGGTGGCCCGGGTGACCGTGGTGGCCGGGGTGACCGTGGTGGCCCGGGTGACCGTGGTGGTCGCCGCCGCCGGGGTTGGCGCACTTGTTGCCGAACGTGGGGTTCAGCAGGCCGATGACGTCGACGGTGTTGCCGCACAGGTTCACCGGGACGTTCAGCGGGACCTGGATCAGGTTGCCCGAGACCACACCGGGGGAGCCGGCGGCGGTACCTTGCGCACCGGCGTCCGCCATGGCGAGGCCGGCGCCGCCGAGGACGACGGCTCCGGTGCCGAGGGTGGCGACGGCTGCCTTCGCGATGCGAGACATCACGTTCTCCTTTGACTTGGACAGAGCGGCTGCCTACACGCAGCCGCATATTTCTAACGGCTGCCGTCGAGGTGAAGTCACGGCACCCGGGGTTCGAATGCCACCGTGCAGTTCGATTTCGGCGGGACGGCGAGATCCCGCTGAATACCCGGGCATTCTGCTGCTCATTGTGGGAGGCGGTGCGCTATTCCGGCCGAGGAAGAACGGGCGGTGCGGTCATTCAACCCGATCAGCGCAACAGTGCGGCGGCGGGAGTGAGGGCGCCGGAAAACCCGTGTCCTTCATGGCGTTCAGCCGTTTCTGAGGACATGACATCAGCACGACGACTCATCGCCGCCGTCTCGCTGGCCGCAGGGGCAGCGGCCCTCGCCACGCCGGCCGCCCAGGCAGCCGAGCCCGCGCGGGACACGGGCCAGATCTCACCGCTCAGCGTCCTGGACGAACTCGGCACCGCGGGCATGCCCGAGGAGCAGCGCGCCCAGATGCCGACCATCGCGAGCCAGCTGCAGGGCATGAACCAGCTCAAGAAGCTCAACCAGCTCAACGAGCTGCACCAGCTCACGGACCTGGCGGCGCCCGTCACGAACATCCTGCCCTCCATCCAGTGACCCGTGGCCTGCCGCACGGCGGCAGGTCAGAGGAGTCGCACTCCACGGCTGGCCAGATACCTCACCGGGTTGATGTCGCTGCCGTACTCCCTGCGGACCCGTACCTCCAGGTGGAGGTGCGGGCCCGTGGCGCGTCCCGTCGCCCCGCTCCTGCCGAGCAGCGTGCCGGCCCGGACCCGCCTGCCCACCCGGGCCGAGACGCGCGAGAGGTGGGCCACGAGGGCGTAGTGGCCGTCCGGCATCCGCACCGTCACGGCGTTGCCGTACGCGCCCGACCACCCCGCGACGAGCACGGTGCCCGCGCCCACGGCGTAGACGGGCGTCCCCTGCGGCACGGCCAGGTCGATGCCCGTGTGGTGCCCGGCGAGCCAGTCGCCGCGTACTCCGTAGCGAGCGGAGACCCGGAAGTCGCGGCGCAGCGGCAGCGCGTACTTCCGGCGGGGTCCGTCCGGCAGGGCGCGGAGCTCCTCCGCGGCGAACCTGTCGTCCGCTTCGGCCAGGGCTTCCTCGAACTCGGCGTCATAACCGCCCGTACAGACATGGTCCGCATGGGCGACGGCGGCGCGCGGGGTGGCCAGCGATACCGCTCCACCGGCCAGCAGCGCCGCGGCGGCACCCAGCGCGCGGCGCCGGGTGGAGACGGCTTCTGTCACGCTCGCTATGTCGTGTTCCATGTCCGACAGCACACTGGTGCGCGGCCCGGATCGCATCTCGGGTGACCCGCCCGGCGTATGCCGGTCGTGTCCGGCAGGCCCTACGCGGGTGGGGTCACGCCCTCGTCCGCGCTGCGCTCGAAGGGCGGCGGCCAGTGCGGCCGCGCGGACTCCGGCAGGGAGCGCAGGGCCTGGCCGACCGAGGTGTGCGCCGAGAACAGGGTTGTGCTCCCGCTGTGTTCGAGGAGCGTGGCGAGGCGGCGGCCCACCCCGGCGAGCATCAGGTCGCCGGACCGGCGCCGCAGCAGCCAGTGCAGGGCGAGCAGGCAGTTCAGGCCGCGGGAGTCGCAGAACGTCAGCGCGGTCACGTCGAGGATGATGTGGCGGTGGCTCGCGTCGACCACCTTGGCCACCGTGTCCATGAAGAACTTCTCGGAGGCCTGGTCGAGTTCGCCGGTGAGCCTCAGCACGGCGCAGACGTCGGAGCGCGCGAGGGCCGTGATCGACAAACGGTGGGGCGGCGTACCCATCACACCTCCAGGGGCCGTCATCGGACGCCGTCCGGCAGCGTGTGCGAACCGGCGCGGGCGATCTGCTCTCTGCGGGTATACAGGATCTCCCGGGAGACGTCAGCCACTACGGCCAAGTCACAGCTGACACCCTCGCCCCTCCGGCCACCGCGCGCGCCCCGTCGAGGCACCGGTCCACCCAGCCGTTCCACCCGTCCGCTTCCCCTGTCTGTTTCCCCATCCGTTTCCCTCATCCGTTTCACCCATCCGTCCGGCAGAATCACGACACCGCGCCCGCCTTCGGCCGTGCCGCGCCGCCGACGCATACGTTGGCCTCCTCGTTGCCCCTTCCAGGGCCCGGGGCGCCGGAACCCCCGGCTCCGCGGGGAAGAAGAGCAGGAGCGTGCGTGAAGATCGATTGCGTCGGCGGCGGGCCCGCCTCCCTGTACCTGGCCATCCTCGCCAAACTCCGGGAGCCGGCCCACGAGGTCACCGTCCACGAACGGCACGCGGCCGGCACCAGCTACGGCTGGGGCGTGACCTACTGGCCCGACCTCCTCGCCGACCTGTACGACCACGACCCCGACTCCGCACGGCTCATCGAGGAGCAGTCCGTGTGCTGGCGGGGCGGATTCGCCTACGTCGGCGACCGGACCACCGCGCACGACGGAGACCCCGGACACGCCATCGGCCGCCACCGGCTGCGGACCATCCTCGCCGACCGGGCCCGTGACCTGGGGGTGCGCCTGGAGTTCGGCAGGGAGATCGGCAGTGTCGCGGAGCTGCCCGGCGCGCACCTCGTCGTCGCGGGGGACGGCGCCCACAGCGGGCTGCGGACCGCCCACGCCGCGCAGTTCGGCACCCGGGTGACCACGGGCGCCAACCGCTTCATCTGGCTCGGCACGACCCGGGTGTTCACGGCGTTCACCTTCGCCTTCGTCGAGACCGAGCACGGCTGGATCTGGTGCTACGCCTACGGTTTCAGCGACGAGCACAGCACCTGCGTGGTGGAGTGCTCCGAGGCGACATGGACGGCGCTGGGATTCGACCGCCTCGGCAACGCCGAGACCCTGCGCCTTCTTGAGAAGTACTTCGCGGGCCTGCTCGACGGCCACGCGCTGCTCGGCCGCAAGGACATCGAGAGCCACGCCCAGTGGCAGGCCTTCCCGACGGTCACCAACACGGCCTGGTCGCACGGCAATCTCGCGCTGATCGGCGACGCCGCGCATACCACGCACTACTCGATCGGGGCCGGCACGACCCTCGCGCTCCGCGACGCGATGGGCCTGGCCCGCGCGCTCGGCTCCGCCGCCGGACCGCCGGACGTCCCCGCGGCCCTCGCCGCGTACGAACGGGAGCGCAGGCGGGCGCTGCTCCCGGTGCAGAGCGCCGCCCGGCACAGCGCGCAGTGGTACGAGAACCTGCCGCGCTATCTGGCCCTTGAGCCGCACCAGATGTTCGCGCTGCTCGGCCAGCGCCACTCGCCACTGCTGCCCTACGTGCCGCCGCAGCTCTACTTCCACCTCGACCAGGCCGTCGGCCGCCTGCAGGCCCTGCGCTGGCTGAAACAGCGCCTCGGCCCCCGCCTCGCCCGCACCCTGCAGAGCCGCCGGGCCGCGGACCGGGCCTAGGAAGCGGGCTGGTTGCGGGCCAGTCGGGTGAGCGTGCGGATCAGGCCGCCCGGTTCGCCCGCCCGCGCGGGGTCCGTGGCGCCGGTGGGGGAGACGGTTCCGATGACCGCGTCGCCCGCGTGCACGACCAGTTCGCCCGGCAGGCCGAGCAAGTGCGCGCGGTGCACGACCGAGGCCGCGTCCCCGGCGCGGCAGGCGCTGAGGTCGAGGACCAGTACGTCCGGCAGCAGCACCCGGGCGCGGGCCAGGGCCAGGCCGCTGTCATGGGTGTGGGACAGGACGCAGACGTCCGGGACGCTCTCGATCCGGGCGATGAGTTCCCTCGCCTGCGGTCGCCCGACCAGCACCAGCACGGTAAGCACGTCCCCATCCTGCCCCCGGCTCCCGGCCCTGTCCTGAGCGAGGGCTCCCCGCCGGGGGCGGGCTAGCTGCTGAAGCTGTCGGAGCTGGTCTTCACGGACCTCAGCCCGGCGTCGGCCACGGTCAGGGCGGTCTTGCCACCCTCAAGGGCCAGATGGCCCCCGTCGAGGACCTGCTTGCCCGTCGTGGCCGGGTCGGCCAGGGAGTCGCCGACGGTACGGCCCACGCTGCGGTGGCCCTCGTCGGACGAGGCGGCGTGGGCGGGGGCGGCCGCGGCGACGGAGGCGGCAGCGGCGGCGAGGGTGAGGGCGGCGAACATGCGCTTGGAGTTGTTCATGATCTCTCAAACGGCACAACGGGCCCGGAGGGTGCGCCGCCGTCGTCAGGAACCCGGGCAATTCCACCGTCCGAGCGATCGGGGCGACGCGGCACGTGGTCCGGTGCAGGGCGGCAGGAAACGCGCCGCCGCCATCGGTCAGAAGTGCATCATCGCCATCAGTTCCGTACTGCGCAGCCCGGCCGGCACCTCCGGGAGGCGCTGGCCCGGCCGCATCCACCCCGCGTGTTCGGCGGCGGTGACGGCGTCCGCCTCCGCCTCGTCCGCGGCGGCGTTCAGCGACTCGTCCGTGCCGAGGGCGCCCCGGCCCGATGCGGCCGACGCCGCCTGCGAGGCCTTGAGGGCGGACCGGCAGGCGGCCGCGGCGGACTCGCTGTCGCCGTCGTGCAGTCGGCCCATCTGGGCGGCCTGCGCGGCGGCGGCCGCGGCGTTGCGCGCGCAGCGGGCGTCCGCCGCCGGGTCGGGGGCGCTCTCGGCGAGCACGGCGAGGGCCTGGACAGAGACGCGGGCGGCGTGCGCGGCCTTCCAGGCGAGGTCCTCCTGCGCCGTCTCCTCGGCCCCGTGCCGCTCGATGTAGTGGGAGACCGCGGCGGCGCGGGATGCGGCGCTCGCGGCGCGAGCGGCGTGCCGGGTACGCAGTCGCGCCTCGGGGGAGGCTCCGGGCGTGCCTGTCTCTTCGGTGGGCGTGCGGTCGCTCATGGCTGTCTCCTCGTCTCCTCGTCTCCTCGTCAGCCGGATGCCGGATGCCGGATGCCGGGGCTGGTCCATGGAGGTCTTGACTGCCGGGCAGGGTGGCATGTCCGGGCTCAACAGGCCATATGCGCGACGGGACTTCGACCCCGTACAGCCGCTACGGCCCCGGCGGTCGGCGAGGCGTCACGACGACCGGCCCCCGGCGGCGGGGTTCTGCTCCTGGGGAGGGAGCAGGAGATCCCGCTCCGGATGCTTCTCGCCCGTGACGCTGCCCTGGATCCCGAGGTCCTGCCGCGCCGCCTCGTGGAAGTCGTTGATCGCCCGGAAGGCGGCACGGTTGCGCTCCCGCCACTCGGCGAGGCTCCCGCCGATCCTGCCGGTGGCCTGCCAGTCGATCTCGGAGATCCGGGCGTTGAGGTCGTGCCCCGCCTCGATGGCCTCGTCGCCCCCGAGCAGCATCACCCGCTCGAAGGCGCTGCCCCAGGTGCGGGCGGCCGCCGCGAGCTCCTCGCGGAGTTCCTGCTCCGTCCGTTCACTCGCCGTCCGCACGCCGTCGCCCGAACCTTCCCGGAGCCCGTAGAGCCGTACGGCGTGGGCGATCCGCGCCTTCGCCGCCTCGACGTAGTCGCCGTAGGCGTCGACCTTCTTGTCGTCCCACCGGGTCAGCAGCTGGTGCTTGTTCCGGCTGCGCTCCATCAGGTAATTGGTGGCGTGGGTGGTCAGCGCGCCGAGCAACACGGCGCCAACGGTGACGAGTTGCTCTCCCGCGCCCACCCGAACCGCCCCCAGCCAGCGCTTCCCGCCATGACCGGACGATCTTACTGACGAGCTGGATGAGCTGGTCGGTCCGGGCGAGCTGAGCGAGCTGGACAGGCTGGATGGGCTAGACGAAGAGTCCCAACGCGTCGTCCAGCGACCACGTCTGCCAGCTCATGGCGAACAGACCGACGAGCGAGACCAGGGCCATCGTGAAGTTCTGCCCCTGCTCGGCCCAGTCGTGGATCATCAGGACGAGGTAGATCAGGTTGAGGACGAGACCTCCGACCAGGGCGATCGGCGTGAGGAAGCCGACGATCAGGCCGAGGCCCAAGGCCAGTTCGGCGTAGGCGACGACGTACGCCATCAGGCGCGGCCGGGGCTTGACGACGGTGTTGAAGCCCTCGCGCACGACGGGCCACCGGTGTTTCTCGGCGATGCCCGCGGCCCAGCCGATCCCGCCGCCGCCGAACCACTCCTTCTTGTCCTTGTGGCGCCAGCTCTCCAGCCACCACAGGCCGAGTCCGATCCGGAGCACGGCCAGCCACTCGGCTCCGCTGAGCCAGATCGTCTGCATCGAGTGCCTCCAAGCGAACTGACGGGGCGTCAGTTCAGCGGATCCGGCCGGAACGCGCAAGGGGTCGAGTTGCGGACCCGCGCTTGCCGTCGCCCCGGTGAGGCCATAACCTCGATCTGATGGAGCGTCAGATTTGGGTCGAGGAAACCGGCAGGCAGTAGGGGGCACAGCAGTGGTCAGCAGCGAGGTCGGCAGCAAGGAACTCCCCCGGGTCATCAGCGTGGACGACCACGTGATCGAGCCCGCGCACCTCTTCGAGACGTGGCTCCCGGCCAAGTACCGCGACCGGGGACCGAAGCCCTTCACCGCGGGCATCGGCGAGCTGGAGTACGTAGGCGGCAAGTACAAGTTCACGACGGACCCGGCCGGGCAGATCACCGACTGGTGGGAGTACGAGGGCGGCATCTTCCCGTACAAGCGCATCATCGCCGCCGTCGGCTTCTCGCGGGACGAGATGACGCTGGACGGCATCACCCGCGAGCAGATGCGCCGCGGCTGCTGGGACCCGAAGGCCCGCCTCGCGGACATGGACGTCAACCACGTCGAGGCGTCCCTCTGCTTCCCGACCTTTCCCCGCTTCTGCGGGCAGACCTTCTCCGAGGCCAAGGACAAGGAGGTCGGCCTGGCCTGCGTCCGCGCCTACAACGACTGGATGGTCGAGGAGTGGTGCGGCGACAGCGGCGGGCGCCTCATCCCGCTCTGCCTGATCCCGCTCTGGGACGTGGACCTCGCCGTCGCCGAGATCAAGCGGAACGCCGCCCGCGGGGTGCGGGCCGTCACCTTCAGCGAGATCCCCACCCACCTGGGCCTGCCGTCGATCCACTCCGGCTACTGGGACCCGTTCTTCGCGGCGTGCGAGGAGACCGGGACCGTCGTGAACATGCACATCGGCTCGTCGTCCCAGATGCCCGCCGCGTCCCCGGACGCGCCGCCCGCGGTGCAGGCCGCGCTCTCCTTCAACAACGCGATGGCCTCGATGATGGACTTCCTCTTCAGCGGCGTCCTGGTGAAGTTCCCGCGGCTCAAGCTCGCCTACAGCGAGGGCCAGATGGGCTGGATCCCGTACGCCCTGGAGCGCGCCGACGACGTGTGGGAGGAGCACCGGGCCTGGGGCGGCGTGAAGGACCTGATTCCGGAGCCCCCGTCGACGTACTACTACCGGCAGATCTTCTGCTGTTTCTTCCGCGACAAGCACGGCATCGAGGCGATCGAGACCGTGGGCGTCGACAACGCCACGTTCGAGACCGACTACCCGCACGTCGACTCCACCTGGCCGCACACCAAGGAGGTCGCGGCCGAACACGTCGGCCACCTCCCCGAGGAGATCGCGTACAAGCTGCTGCGCGGCAACGCGATCCGCATGCTGGACCTGCCGTTCGACCGGACCGGCGGGTAAGCGGCCCGCGCCGGGCGGATACGGTTTCATCCGACCCCGACGAAAGAGGCGACCGGATGAGCACCCCCCTCTCGGAGACGCTGGTCACGCTCGGCCGCCGGTACGTGCGTGACGCGCCCGGCACCTTCGGCAAGGCGGCGCTGGCCGCCCGCTTCCTGAACCCGCGGCTCCGGGAGAGCCCCCGCCGCCGCGTCGTCGCCGACCGGCACGGCCTGCGGTTCGCCGTCGACACCCAGGACCTCATCCAGCGCTACGTGTACCTGTTCGGCGCCTGGGAGCCCCATATGACGCGGTGGCTTCGGGGGCGCCTCGGGGCCGGGGACGTGTTCGTCGACGTGGGCGCGAACGTGGGCTACTTCGCCGTGCTCGGCTCCCGGCTCGTCGGCGCCGGGGGCCGGGTGGTGGCGATCGAGGCCGCGCCCGCGTTCCACCGCAGGGTGCTCCAGCACGCGGAACTGAACGGCTGCGCCAACATCCGCGCGGTCAACGCCGCCGTGTCGGACGAGCGCAAGCCGCTCACCTTCATCCTCGCCAGCTCGCACAACATGGGCGCGAACAGCATCGTCCCGTACGACGGGCCCGCGGAGTCGACCTTCGAGACGGAGGCGACCGTGCTGCCCGAGCTCCTCGAACCCGACGAGATCGCCCGTGCCCGGGTGATCAAGATCGATGTGGAGGGGGCGGAGGGCGGTGTGATCAGAGGCCTCGCCCCTGCCCTCGACCGCCTCCGGCCCGACGTGGAGATCGCCGTGGAGGTGACCCCCGACCGCATGGAACAACTCGGCGACTGCGTCGACGAGTTGATGACGACCATGCGGGAGGCGGGTTTCCATCCGTACCGGCTGGTCAATGAGTACGCCGCCGACAGCTACCCGGGAGCGCTGCGGCGGCCCCTGCCTCCGGTGCGGTGGCGCGAACCGGTCGTCGGCGAGACCGAGTTGGTCTTCTCGCGGATCGACGCGGAGAGGCTGGACTGACGCGGGGCCAGGCCCTGTCGTCAAACTCGCGTCTGCCTCGCGGCGTCTGGCACGCACGCTCGCCGCGTTGTCGGGCTCATCCCGGTACGCCCAGTACCGGGATGACCCTCCGCCTTGCGATCGCACGCACCAGACGCCGCGAGGCCGCCCTCCGGGCGAACGACGCGAGTTTGACGACAGGGCCTAGGGGCATGCCCATCCCGGTGTCAGGCCTTGTCGGGCGGGAAGCGCCAGCCGGTCGCGGCGAGCGCCCTGGCCCGCGCCTCCACCACCGCCATGCGCACCCCGCGCTCGCCTGTGTCGACGTGCGCGCTCTGGCCGGTCGCCTGGCCCTCCCACTTGCGGTAGAGCAGCCCCACCTCGGACGAGAACCAGCCGCGCGCGACGGCGTCGAGCGCCAGCAGCAGACCGGTGTCCTCGGAGGCCGGCAGCGCCATCCAGCCGCCCAGGGCGACGAGCAGCTCGCGGCGTACGAAGAGCGTCGCCGGGTGGACCGGCGCCCGGTAGTCGTGGGCCGCCCAGTAGTCGATCACCGTCCGGCGCTCGACGGGACCGTGCTCCGGGTCGCCGGGGAAGCCCGCCGTGGAACCGTCGGGCAGCAGGTCGAGGACGCGGGAGGTGGCCCAGCCGATGTCCGGGTGGTCCTCTAGGGCCGCGAGGTCGCGGGCGAGCGCCCCGGGGGCGAGCTGGTCGTCGGCGTCCAGGACCTTCACGTACGCGCCGTCGGCGTGCGCGAGGGCCAGGGTGCGGGCGACGCCGGGCCCGCCGGGCCGCCCCTGTCGGAACGTCACCCGGGGGTCGTCAGGGACGTACGGCGCGACCCGGTCGGTCGTGCCGTCCTCCTGGACGAGCCAGTGCCACTCCCACCCCTCGGGCAGCTCCTGCTCGCGGAGAGAGGTGTACGCCTCCGGCAGGAACGGGGCCGAGGGCGCGTGGACGGCGGTGACGATGATGATGCGCCGGCGCACGGCACTCACCACCTTTCCAGTGGAGTGGTGAAGACCGCTTCGGTGCGGTCGCCGGGCAGGGTGACGTCGGAGATCTCGACGACGCGGCCGTCCGTGTCGTACGACGTCTTGCGGAGCCGCAGTACCGACGTCCCCGGCGGAAGCTCCAGTTCCGCGGCCTCTTCCGGGGTCGGCGGGCGGGCGGTGAGGCGGTCCTCGATGCGGTCCAGCTCGATGCCGACGGTGCTGAGCTGGCTCTGCGTGCCGCCGGGCCACGGCTCCTGGTCCGCGTCGAGGAGGGCGGGGTTGCCCGCCACCATGTCGCGGACCAGGTAGGACGTGGACAGGTTGAACGGGGCGTTCTCCGCGGCATTGCGCGTCCGGTAGGTGCGCTCGATCAGGGGCGTCCCCACCGGGACGCCGAAGGCGGGGGCGAGCCGTCCGTCCGCCTCGACCTCGCGGTACGCGGCGTGGAAGACGAGGTCCTGGAGTTCGAGTCCGGTGTCGCGCTCCGTGGCCCCGGTGCGCGCCCTGCGCTGTTCCGGCTGGTGCACGCGGTCCTTCTCCCACTGGTGGCGGGAGTTGTCGCGGACCACCCTGGTGCGGATCCGGCGCACGAAGTTGCCGCGGCCGTGCTCCTTCTCGATCAGCCCTTCCTCGCGCAGAAGGCGGAGCGCGTCGCGGAGCGTCGGCACGCTGCGCCGGTAGTGCGCGGCGAGCTTCGTCTCGGCGGGCAGCCGTTCGCCGGGCTGCAGCCGCCCGGCGCGGATGGCCCGGCGGAGGTCGTCCGCGATCTGCTCGTAGGCCTTCGGTATCGCGCTCACCATCCGTCGTCGGCGCCTGGCCGGGATCCGTCGGCCGGCCTCGGCGACACCCTACGACTCCTCAGGAGGAGTTGACGAGTGGCTCGGAGAATGTGCAGGGAAACGGGCCGCGCAACGGGAGCCACGACGTTCATGGCGCGGATGCAATGGCCGAAAGTTTCCGTACGCATCGATCTCGCGTCCTAAACCCGACCCGGGAGGCACGCGCCGAAAAAGGCCGGGCAATTGGGCCCGGACATGGAAAGGGCCCGATCGCTGGCGACGGGGGATGCACCAGCGATCGGGCTCTGCGTCCAACAGTAACAACTATGGCGGAACTGTGGGAGTCAACTCCGCGATCGAACTATGGCATTGTGATCGGGATCACGTCGGGAGATCTGCACCGGGAGAAGGTTGAACCCGTACCTGGAGAAGGTTGAACCCGTACCTGGAGAACGTTGAACGAGGGGAAACAGCGCCCCTTAGTCAGTCGTCGCACGGCGGCTCGTACGAGAGCCGCGGCAGATACTCATCCCATTTACCCCGCGTCAGAACGCCCCGCGTGGTCGAGCAAATGCGGTTAACGGCTTCGTCGGTGTCCAAGTCCCACAGCCGGACCGTATCGGTGCCGCTGGACACCCCGAGCATGCGGCTCTGCGGGCTGAACACCAGGAAACTGCCCGTCTTGGCGTTCGGGCTCATCGACTGGCCGATGGCCGAGGCGTCGAAGGGGTCGGCCACGTCCCAGAGCCGGACCGTGTTGTCGTTGCCGCCGGTCGCCAGGGTGCCGTCCGCGCCGAACGTCAGCGACACGACCGCGTCGGTGTGGCCCGTCAGGGTGGCGGCCCGCTGCGGCGCCCGGCCCGGGTCGGAGATGTCCCAGAGCCGGACCGTGCCGTCGTCGCTGCCGCTGGCCAGCGAGCGGCCGTCCGGGCTGTAGGCGACCCGGTTGACCGGGCCCAGGTGCCCGGTGAGGGGCGCCCCGCGATGGGTGGCGCGGCTCGGGTCGGTCACGTTCCACAGCCGGACGGTGCCGTCCGCGCTGCCGCTCGCGAGCGTCCTCCCGTCCTTGCTGAACGCGAGGGAGTTGACGTAGCCCTGATGACCGGTGAGCGGCCGGCCGAGCCTGCGCAGGTGCGACGGTGAGCTGACATTCCACAGCTGAATGGTGCGGTCGGTGTCGGCGGACGCGAGCGTGCGCCCGTCCGGACTGAAGGCCAGGGCGGCCGCGAACCGGGTCCGCAGCGCGACGGGCGGCCCGTAGGGGACGGGGCGCTCCGGGTCGGCGACGTTCCACAGCTGCACCGCACGGTTGCCCGTGAGCACCGCGAGCGTGCGGCCGTCGGGGGAGAACACCGGCGCACGCAGGTTCCCCTTCCCGGGCTTGAACGGCCGGCCGAGGGCCACGGGCCGGTCGGGCTTCGCCACGTCCCACAGCCGGATCTTCTCGTCGCCCGCGGCTGTCGCGAGCACCTTTCCGTCGGGGCGGAACGCCCCGTCGCGGCCGAGCATGTCCGACGGCGGGATGGACCACAGGCGCACCTTGTTGTCGCCGCTCCCGGTGGCGAGCGTCCGTCCGTCCGGGCTGAAGCCGAGGGAGTACATCTCCCCGCTGCTGCCCGCGAGCGGCTCGCCGACCTGCGACGGATGCGACGGGTCACGGACGTTCCACAGGCTGGCCGTGCTGTCCGCGCTGGCGGCCGCGAGCATGCTCCCCGAGGCGTTGAAGGCCACGGACCACAGGGCCCCGGTGTGGCCGGTGAGCGGGGTGCCGAGCGATCTCGCCCTGCGGGGGTCGGCGACGCCCCAGAGCCGGATCGTGCTGTCCGCGCCGCCGCTGGCGAGCGTGTTCCCGTCGGGGCTGAAGGCCACCGAGTGCACCGTGCTCGTATGGCCCCGCAGCACCTTGTCGAGCGGCTTCGGGCGCTGCCGGTCGGCCGTGTTCCACAGCCTGATCGTGCCGTCGTCCCCGCCGGCCGCGAGGGTGCGCCCGTCGGGGGCGAACGCCACGGAGCGCACGGCGGCCGTGTGCCCGGTCAGCGTGTCGATCGCCTTCGGCCGCGCCAGGTCCTCGATGTCCCAGAGGCGTACGGCGTGATCCTCGTTGGCGGAGGCCAGGGTCCGGCCGTCCGGGCTGAACGCGAGCAGATAGATCGTGCCGCCGTGACCGGGCACGGGAGCGCCGATCAGCCGCGGGTGGCGCGGGTCCCGCACGTCCCACAGCCGCAGCGTCCCGTCGTCCGACGCGCTGGCGAGCGTTTTGCCGTCCGGGCTGAACACCGCGGTGCTCACCCAGCTCTTGTGGCCGGTCAGCGGCTTGCCCAGCGGTTTGGGGTGCGCCAGGTCCGACACGTCCCACAGCCGTACGGTCCGGTCGTAGCTGGCGGTGGCGAGCACGCGTCCGTTCTTGCTGAAGGACGTGAGGTAGACGGCGCCCTTGTGGCCGAGGAGCGGTGTGGCGAGCGGCGCGTTCACGATCGAGATCAGCCGGTTGCGGGTCGCCGCGTCGCCGGGCCGCAGCCGGTGCGCCACCAGGTCGAGCTGGGCGGACAGGGACGGATCCGTGTGCTGGGCGCGGTCGGCCTCCGCGACCACCTGCTGGAACACCGCGTCGTCCCGCTGCTGCCGGGCGACCACCGCAGAGACGACGGCCACCATCGCCAGCACGACCAGGGCCGCCACCGCGCCCCGGGCGATCCAGACCGTGCGCTTGCGCAGCCTGGCCGAAGCGGCCAGGAACTCCATCGCGCCCCGGGTCAGGAACGTGTCCCCTGCGCTCTTCGCCCAGGCGCGGGCCTGCTCCAGGCGGGAACCCCGGTAGAGCAGCGACGAGTCGCGCTCGGAGTCCTCCCAGGCCTTGCCGTCCTCCTCGAGGCGCTGGCGCAGCAGGTGGTCGTTCCTGTCCTCGTCGATCCAGTCGCGCAGCCGGGGCCAGGCGTGCAGCAGCGCTTCGTGCGTGATCTCCACGGTGTCCGCGTCGAGCGTCACCAGCCGGGCGCGGACCAGCGCTTCGAGGGACTCCTCCGTCTTGTGGGGGTCCGTCGACTCCTCCGCCAGCTGACGGCGCGTACCCCGGCGCCGGGTGGCCTGCGTGTCCTCGCCCAGCCGCACGAGGCGGAGCAGGAGCAGCCTCGCGGCCGTACGGGCCGCCGGATCGAGCCCGGTCCAGGCGCGCTCGGCGGTCGCCGCCACGGCACCCTGGATCCCGCCCGCCGCGCGGTACCCGGCCAGCGTGAGCCGCCCCGTCTTCCGCCGCTGCCAGGTGGCGAGCAGGGCGTGCGAGAGGAGCGGCAGTACGCCCGCGTCGTGCGCCCCGCGGGGCCCGTCCGTGCTCACTTCCCGGACGATCAGCTCGGCGAGGCCCGGTTCGAGTTCGAGCCCCACGGCCTTGGCAGGGCCGGCCACCGCCTTGCGCAGTTCCGTGGAGGTCAGCGGGCCGAGCACCATGTGCCGGTGCTGCAGGGCGTCGGCCAGCTCGGGGTAGCCGAGGCACTCCTCGTAGAAGTCGGCGCGTATGCCGAGGACGACGAGCGCGGCGGCGTCCCGGTCCGGCTCGCCCTCCGCCGGGGCGGGGGGCGTGCAGGCGGCGTGCAGCAGCCGGACGAAGGCGCGTCTGGCCGACTCATCCGGACAAAGGGTGAAAGTCTCCTCGAACTGGTCGACGATGAGGACGGGGCGGGCCTGCGCGGGTGCTGATCGCGACTCCGAAGGTGGCTCCGACTCCGAAGGTGCCCCCGTCTTCGAAGGTGCCCCCGACTCCGACTCCGAAGGCGCCCCCGAACGCGCCCCCGAAGGTGCCCCCGACCGCGCCGCCCAGGCGGCGATGCCGTCCCGCACGGCCCGGACGAACCACACCGAAGAACCGGCCCCGGCTCCGCCCCCGGCCCCGGCCCCGGCTCCGGACCCGGCTTCGTCCTCCGCCGGTTCGTCCGCGGCCGCCGCGACGGCGGGCGCGAGCTCGGGTATCTGCCGGGTCAGCTCCCCGAGCGGGTCGTTCCCCGGCACCAGCTGCAGCACCGGACCGGCATCGAGAGCGTCCTCGCCGCCCAGCGCGCCGCTCTGCAGGGCGGGTACGAGACCGGCGTTGAGCAGCGAGGACTTCCCCGCCCCCGAGGCGCCCACCAGCATGACCAGGCCACCGGTCGCCTCCGCCGTGCGGAGCTGCGCCAGCAGGGCCCCGGTGCTCCGGTCCCGGCCGAAGAACCACTGGGCGTCCTCCTGCCGGTACGAGGCGAGCCCCCGGTACGGGCACACGCTCGGGACGGCCGCCGCCTCGGCCGCCGCCGCCCCCTCGTCCTCGTCGCCCCCCGCGGCACGGTCGCCGACCGGGTCGGCCACCGCGCGCTCCCAGAGGCGGTGCCACTGGGTCATGTCGTACAGACCCGTGGAGACCGGCGTGGGCCGCTCGCGCCGCGCTTCGGGGATCAGGACATGCAGCACCGCGGCGAGGGCGGCGAACTGCGCGGGCACGTTCTTGGCCCGCCGCCAGTCGCTGATCCGCTGCGCGGACACGCGTACGGCACGTCCCCGCTCGTCGACCCGCTGGAGCCGGACGACCGCTTCGGCCACGCGTTTGAGGGGCGGATTACCGGCCTCCTTGTACAGCAGCGCGAGGCGTTCCGCGAAGCTCGTGCGTGCCCCTGAGTCGGAACTCAAGGTCTCCACCCCTTACTTCCGCCGCACCTGGACATCCGGACCGGAAAACTCACTTTATACGGCTGACCTGCGCAGAAGGCGTCCGGACAGGACCGGAGCCTCCTCCGGGGGAGCCGCAACTGGCAGGATCTCGTCGCAGTAGCGAACCAACCACGCAGCGTCCGGGCAGGTCACCGGCTCAGGGCTCACAGGGGTGGCACACACCACCGATCGTTCTGAGCCCGCCTTGCGCCGGAGTCACGCCGGGTTCGTCGCGTGGGCTCGACAGATGCGTGCAGTCGGCCATACCCGGACCGCTTTCACATCGAACTCGGATCCGGATTTTCCCCGATCCGCGTCGATACGCAGTTTCACGGCGGTCGGCGCTGTCCGCGTCGATCGGTGCCGGTCCCCACGAGGGGAGGGACCGGCACCGATACGACGCGGTCTGTCGTATGGGGGGCTGGCTGCTTGGCTGCCTCGCTGCCTCGCTGCTTGGTCCGCTCGTGACCGCTTCGTAGCTCGTGGCCGATCGGGTTGCCGTGCCGCTGGTGTGGCTGCGCCGCTCTGCGGGGTCGGCGAGGCCCGGGAACAGGTCGACGCCCACTCCGCCCTCCTCGGGCCTTCTCCCCCCTTCTCCTCTCCGCCCTTCTTCTCCTTCGCCGGCGACGGCAACATTTCGGCCCCCGAGGCCCTTTGTGCGTTCATCAAGGACCCTCCGGCCAAGAATGCGGGACCCGATCAAGGCTTCTGGGGCATCGGACGCGCACGGCGGAAAAGCGGGAGAAATTAGTGCCCCGGTAGAGGCCGACTCAAGTCTCAGTCTCAGGGCTCAGGACCCAGGAGCCAGAACTCAGGGCCCAAGGGGCAGCCGCCCGGCCATACCGGCGGAATCCCGATCAGAGGAATCCGGCCGCTGCGGCGCAACTCCACGTATTCGGGCATGCGGTTCATTGACCCAATACGACACCTACGACACCTACGACACCGACGACGGAGCCCTCGGCAGCACAGCGCCCTGAAGGACACAAGCAGGACGACCGCATAATCACCAGTGACACCCAGGAGCCCGAGGAAGGACGGGAAGCTGTGTCCCGCGACGCCGATGAAGCCGCACACGTACACGATGAAGCCGCACACGTACACGATGAAGCCGCACACGTACACATCGCCTCAGCACGTGCAGAACGTGGTGAAGCCGGGCTGCCATGTGGATCACAAGGCGACGATGCCGGGGAGGACACCCACCCGGTTGCCGCTCTGGTGGAGCGGGTGGCCGACCTGGCCGAACCGGTCAAGCCGCGGTTGCGCGGCTGGCTCCATACCGGAATGGTCCCCGCCGCACTGATCGCGGGCATCGTGCTCATCTGTCTGGCGCCCACCCGTCAGGCGGCCCTGGCCTGCGCCGTGTACTCGGTCACCGCCTGGCTTCTGTTCGCGACGAGCGCCATCTACCACCGCGGCACCTGGGGGCCGCTCGGCGAGGCTCTTCTACGGCGCCTCGACCACGCCAACATCTTCCTCATCATCGCCGGCACCTGCACCCCCCTGGCCACGCTGCTCCTCCCACCGGAACAGCGATCCGTGCTGCTGTGGATCGTGTGGGCGGGCGCGTTGGCCGGCATCGCGTTCCGGGTGCTGTGGGTCGCGGCTCCGCGCTGGTTGTACACCCCGTGCTACTTGCTCCTGGGGTGGGCGCCGGTGCGCTATCTGCCCGACTTCCTGCACACCGGCGGAGCCGCCGTACTCGCCCTGATCGTGGTCGGCGGTCTCCTCTACAGCGCGGGCGCAGTCGTCTACGCCCTCCAGCGCCCTGACCCCTCACCCCGCTGGTTCGGCTTCCACGAGGTGTTCCACGCACTGACCGTGGCAGCCTTCGTCGCGCACTACATCGCCATTTCCCTGGCCACTTACTGACCGTGCCCGCGGTCCGCTACGGCCGTAACGCCGCTGCTCAGAGCGCTCGTCCCGGCTGCAGTGGGACTGCCACGCGCCCCATCCGCGGTCGCGGTCGACTATCTCTCTGGCCGACAGACAGAAATCTGTGTCGGCTGGGGTAGACATTGGGTGGTGGTGTGGTTATGGTTTCTCTCGTAACCGAGATCAGCAAAGCCCGGCAGAGACGAACTGCCGGGCAGCAGTACCCGCAAGTGCAGTACCCGCAGGTGCAGTACGCAGGACGGTGCGGTGGTGGAGTTTCGAAGCCAGAGCGGTTGCAGGACGGCGACGGGACTGACGACCGGACCGGGTGGCCCGCAGTGATCAGGGGCCGCCGCTCAGCAGTACCGCAGTTCACGCAGTAGCAGTTCGCAGTACCCAGCAGTGAAGTTCAGTGAGAAGCACCTCGGTGAAGGCGTCGGCTGCGGGCGCGCGCACCGGGAGGTTCGGCAGTGGGGTTCTAAGCCAGAGCAGATGCAGGATGGGCGACGGGGCTGGCTGCCGAAGAGTGGCGCTGTGCAGGCCACGAGCAGTTCGCAACACCAAGTAGTACGCGTCACCAGCAGTACGCAGTACCAGCAGTACGCAGTACCACTAGGTAAGTGATTGATCCCAGAGGGAAGAACGGAGGAGCCGAGCGCCATCAGGATCGCCCGGGTGGATTCTTGAGCCCGGGTACCGCAGGACATCGATAGTGAGGTGGTCTCCGGTCAAGCAACCGCGATCCCCGCATTCCCCATCTGCTCCCAGGTGGACGTGCGGACACAGAAGGTCGGCGCAGCACTAGGGCCGACAGATGGTGTAGCAGTTCCTTCGGGGCCCGGGTGCCGTACGGCACCCGGGCCCCTCCACGCGTTCCACAGAGAGGTGCGATGACAGCAGACGACTCGTTCGGCCGTCTCGATGACGACGACTACCCCGCCTACACCATGGGCCGGGCCGCCGACATGCTCGGCACCACCCAGGGCTTCCTGCGCGCCATCGGCGAAGCCCGCCTCATCACCCCGCTGCGCTCCGCGGGCGGACACCGCCGCTACTCCCGCTATCAGCTGCGCATCGCCGCCCGCGCCCGCGAACTCGTCGACCAGGGCACCCCCATCGAGGCCGCCTGCCGCATCGTCATCCTCGAAGACCAGCTCGAAGAAGCCCAGCGCATCAACGCCGAACACCGACGGACCGCCGAGTCGGCCGACCCGCCGGACGCGGTCTGACTCCCAGCTTCGGGTGACAAATCCTCCCGCAACGCTGCGCTCCGGGCAGATCAATATCTATGGCCGCGAGTTGAGGGTTTAACGCTTCGCACTGGGAGCGTTTTTGCCGCAGCGAAGAGAGTGGAATTATTTACCGTACGTGGACCATTGCGGCATGCTACTGTCGTTCTCAGTTGCAGTTGTGGTTCCCAAACTTCGAACACCTTCGCCGCTTCTCTCTTTCGGCGGAAGTGTTCTGTATTTCCGGTCATTATCCGGCGGGGCATCATCGCGGCGACCCGGTGTCCGTGCATTGCGGGTTCCGGCGTACTGCCCCAAAGGAGATATGACATGGCGTCAGGCACTGTGAAGTGGTTCAACGCGGCCAAGGGTTTCGGCTTCATCGAGCAGGACGGTGGCGGCGCTGACGTGTTCGCCCACTTCTCGAACATCGCCGCCCAGGGCTTCCGCGAGCTGCTCGAAGGCCAGAAGGTCACCTTCGACATCGCGCCGGGCCAGAAGGGCCCGACGGCCGAGAACATCGTTCTGTCCTGACGCTGACACGTACTTCGTAGCTGGGGCCCGCATCCCTCGGGGTGCGGGCCCCAGCTGCGGGCATTTTCCCGCAGTGGTGTCGTACGCGGTGTCGTACGGAGCAACCGCAGCGTGCAGCCCATCCTTCAAGGGTGCTCGCTCATTCGGGTCTGCTCCGCACCCTTCGACATTCTGAATTGCACGTCCGCATGACGCACGTCCGCATGACGCACGTCCGCATGACGTCACCCATTTCGCTGCCTGCGCTCCGCCTCCGGGTCCGCCGCAGGTCAGTTTGACTCTCGCATTCTGTTCGGTCCGTTCTTGTGATTCCCCGCGCTGTTCTTCCGCTGCGGGAATTCCTTGATACGTGCCGTATCAAGGAAGGTTCCGCATGAACCCCACACGTACGAATAACCGCTCCTCCCGCAGCCGCAGCCGTACCGGCGCTCCCGCTTTCGGCACCGGCGCGGGTTCCGGCCGAGGCAGCCGCTTCAGCTCGCCCGCCCCGAGCCGTTCAGGTGGTCCGAGCCGCTCGGGCGGCCGCAGCCGGCGGCCCGCAGCGGTCCAGGGAGAGTTCGCCCTGCCGAAGACGATCACCCCCGCGCTGCCCGCCGTCGAGGCGTTCGCCGAACTGGACATGCCCAACCAGCTGCTGGCCGCGCTCACCACCCAGGGCGTGAGCGTCCCGTTCCCGATCCAGGGCGCGACCCTGCCCAACACCCTCGCGGGCCGCGACGTCCTCGGCCGTGGCCGCACCGGTTCGGGCAAGACCCTCGCCTTCGGCCTGGCGCTCCTCGCCCGCACCGCCGGACAGCGCGCCGAGCCCCGCCAGCCGCTGGCCCTGATCCTCGTGCCGACGCGCGAGCTGGCCCAGCAGGTGACCGACGCGCTCACCCCCTACGCCCGCTCGGTCAAGCTGCGCCTGGCCACCGTCGTCGGCGGAATGTCGATCGGCAGGCAGGTGAGCGTGCTGCGCGGCGGCGCCGAGGTCGTCGTCGCGACGCCGGGCCGCCTGAAGGACCTCATCGACCGCGGCGACTGCCGGCTGAACCAGGTCGCGATCACCGTCCTGGACGAGGCCGACCAGATGGCCGACATGGGCTTCATGCCCCAGGTCACCGCGCTGCTCGACCAGGTACGCCCCGAGGGCCAGCGGATGCTGTTCTCCGCCACCCTCGACCGCAACGTCGACCTCCTGGTCCGTCGCTACCTCACCGACCCGGTCGTCCACTCCGTCGACCCCTCGGCAGGCGCGGTCACCACGATGGAACACCACGTCCTGCACGTCCACGGCGCCGACAAGCACCGGACGACCACGGAGATCGCGGCGCGCGAGGGACGGGTGATCATGTTCCTGGACACCAAGCACGCCGTCGACCGGCTCACCCAGGACCTGCTGAACAGCGGCGTACGAGCCGCCGCCCTGCACGGCGGGAAGTCCCAGCCGCAGCGCACCCGCACCCTGACCCAGTTCAAGACCGGGCACGTCACCGTGCTCGTCGCGACGAACGTCGCGGCGCGCGGCATCCACGTCGACAACCTCGACCTCGTCGTCAACGTCGACCCGCCGACCGACCACAAGGACTACCTCCACCGCGGCGGCCGCACCGCACGGGCAGGTGAGTCCGGCAGCGTCGTCACCCTGGTCACCCCGGGCCAGCGCCGTGACATGACCCGTCTCATGACCGCCGCCGGCATCGTGCCCCAGACCACCCAGGTCCGCTCCGGCGAAGAGGCGCTCAGCCAGATCACCGGTGCCCAGGCGCCCTCCGGCATCCCCGTGACGATCACCGCACCGGTGACCGAGCGACGTAAGCGCGCTTCGTCCTCACGCGGCCGGCGCAGCCCCGCTTCGGCCAGTCGCCGCGCCAATGTGCGCCAGCCCTCCTTTGACGCGGCGGCCTAGAACCTTCGTGCTCAGGAAGTTGACTCATCTCTGCAGGAGGTACGTTTTGACGCTGGTCCAGATGCAGCCCCGCCCGGCGAACGCCACCCCCGTACGCCGGACGGTGGCCGACACCATGGACGCGGCCGCACCGCAGGTCTGTGACGACATGACCATCGAGGTCGCCCTGTCCGTCATGGCCGGCGCCCGCACCGGCCACCTGCTCGTCTGCGACAACGACAGCCTGTGCACCGGCCTGGTCACCCACGCCCAGCTCGCCGCACTCCGTGACAGCCCCGCCTACACCGACCGGGTCCAGCTGCGCGACGTCCTCGGCAACCGCGGGCCGTTCACCTCACCCGTGACCACGATGACCGAGGCCGGGCACGCGACGCGCAGCCACAGGTTCGACGCGCTGCCTGCCGTCGACGAACACGGCAGTGCTCTGGGCGTCCTCGCCCTTGCCGACTGAACCAACTCACCGCGGCAGAAACCCCCTTCGGCTCTTCTCCTTGTGATCCTTGTGAGGCATCATGCGCTGTGTCATCGCCCGCTTCCCGTTCGACCTCACCAAGAGCGGCGTCCTGGAAACGATGAAGGGCATCAAGCCCGAGCTGGTCTCCGGCGCGTCCGTGATCATCGGCCGTCGCACCTACCCCGTCAAGCAGGTCGGCCAGGTCATCACCCGCCAGGACCCCCGCGACTTCAGCGCAGGCGAAGTCCTCCGGGCCATGACCCAGCTCGGCTTCACCTGCCGCGGCCTGCCCCAGGCCGCCGCCGCGCCCACGCGCGTTCCCAACCCGTTCCAACAGGCTTCCGCGCTGCTCGGAGCCCCCGCGGCCGTCTGACCGACGGGCCGGTCGGACCCTGTACCGCGTACCGAGACTCCCTCGGCACGCGGTACATCTCACGAAGCCGTGTGGAGGTAGCGGGTGTTCACAAGAGCGTGCTCGCGCAGGTAGTCGAGCGCGCTGAGAACTTCATCCTCGGTCAGGGGAGCCCCGGCGAAGCTGCACAGCGGGTCTTCCAGGAATGCCAGCGCCGGAACAGAGGCTTGCCTCCCGCCCACGCGTAGGACCCAGCGCAACAACACATCGCAGGCGTGCCCGAAGCGTTCGACTGCGTCGGTGCGCAGAGCGAGCAGACGGCGCGCTTCCAGCAATCCGTCGTCGCTGGGGAACACCTCGCGCTCGCGGAGCTGTTCCAGCATGACGGCGAGCGTGCCCGCGCGTCCGAGAATTGAGGATGCCGTAATCAGGTAGGACAACGGTGCCGAGATCGGATATCGAGGCGCACCGTCCACGGACGTCCCTCGGTTACTCTTGCCAATCGAGCTGATTCACTCCCTCAATGTCTCCCCGGGAGAGCTTGAGGAGGGTTTCGATGACCTCGTCCCAGGATTCGAGCGTGATACGACGAGGACTGACGGAGGAATCCTCGACGTTTTCCCACCACAGTGTCCGATCGGCGAAAACACTGAGACACCATTCCGACTCGTGCTGCAGCGAAACGTCTGTGTGTTCGTCATCAGCCGACGTTTCCAGGCTTGCGACGATCTCTCGGATCTGCTCCTCATTGGGATCATCAATGTCGGACCCCATTGCGTCGCGCATAAAATAGGACATCAATTCACCTTCTGCGTCGATAATTTGGAGGGGCTCCATTGGGTATCGCCCATTCAGCATACCCTCCGGAGTTTCCGGGATGGAGTACGTCCCACCAGGGGGATCCCGGAGTGTGCTGGTAGCGGGGCACAAGGCGGATAACTCCCTGACGGCCCCCGGCATTGGCGGCCGGCTCGTGTTGCCACGTGTGACCAAGCGGGTCCCTTCGGCCACCGGTGGAGCTCACGCGGTCCGCGATTCCGGGAGAAAACTGGTCCAGGTAGGCGCCCAGTTCAGGATTCGCCTTAATCGCATCGTCAAGCGCGGCGTTCGCACGATTGAAGTGGACGCCGCGGCCCCGTCCGAAGTCCGTCGGATCCAATTGCATTTCAAAAAGGGACGTATACCCCTTGGGGTCTATTTGCTGCCCGGTTACGGGGCAAGTGCCAGGAGCGAGCCCCAATATGTCAGTCCAGACATTAGGGTTCACTGTGTACGTTCGGGGATTGTCGGCAGGGGCGAGTCCGAGCGGGTCCTGGCTCAGGTATCTGGCGGTCTCCGGGTCGTAGTGCCGGAAGTAGTTGTAGTGGAGGCCGGATTCGGGGTCGTAGTACTGGCCCGGGAATCTCAGAGGCGTGTACGTGGTGCTCTGCGTGGACCATGCCGTGACGCCCCACAGTGTGCTGCGGGCGCGCCAGGCAATGTCTCCGTCCTCGCCGAGCAGTTCGGTCGGTGTGCCGACGAGGTCGGTGACGATGGCGTAGAAGCGTGCGTCGATCTGGTCCTGTGGTGCGTCCGGGGCGACGCGGCGTTCGGTCTGCGCGACGGGGCGTGTGCCGTCGTGGTCCCACGTCACTGTGACGGAGGAGGGCAGGTCGGCGGAGCTCGTGCTCTGTTCGCACAGGGTGGTGCCGTCCCAGGCGAAGTCGGTCTGTTCTGTGACAGACGTGCCGTCGGCTGCGAGGCGCTGTTTGGCGATGCGGCGTCCGAACGGATCGTAGAGGTAGCGCCATGTAGTCCCGTCTGGAGTCGTGACCGAGACGAGACGGTTTTCGGCGTCCCAGGCGTAGCGCCAGGTGTCCGGCTTACGGGACAGGCGGGTCTTCTGGCGAAGGACGACGCGGCCTTGGGCGTCGTACTCGTAGCGCACAGCACCGGCGTGCGTGACCAGGGTGCCTTGGTACGTGCGAGTGCCCGTGGCCTCTTGCTCCGGGTGAGTGGAGGGCCAGGCCGCCTCGGTCTGGTTGCCCAGCTCGTCGTAGGCGTACCGTTCGCTCCACTCGTGGGCCTGGACGGCGGTGACGCGTCCGGCGCGGTCGACGTCGAAATGGCGTGCGCCGTTCAGCCGGTCGTCGATCCGGCGCGGGCTGCCGTCGCTGCCGTACTCATAGGTCCGGTTCTGGACGGTCAGTCCACCTGGAGCGATGACCGACTGGTCGGTGAGGCGGCCCAGCTGGTCAAGGGTCTGCGCCAATGTGGCAATGCCGTCCACGCGACGGCCGACTACGCCGCCCGCCGTGTCGTAGTCGGTCGCGACCGCGTGTCCGGAGCCCGTGAGCAGAACAGTGGGGCGGCCCGCCCTGTCGTACACCCACTCGCTTGTGACGCCGCTGGGTGTTGTGCGGCTCGTCCTGCGCCCGGCGGGGTCGTAGACGTACCTGGTGGTGTGGTCGTTGACGGATTCGCTCCGCACGCGCCCTGCGGCATCGTGCTCCAGCTCGATGGCCACATCAGCGTTGGCCGCCCGGACCAGGAGTCCCGTGTGGTCGTACTCGAAGGTGGTGACCGCACCGTCGGCGTCCTTGCGAACGACTCGGCCGAGCGCGTCGTGCTGGAAGCGGGTGATCTGCCCCATGGCGTTGGTGCGGGAAGTCAGGTGCCCCGCGGGACTGTAGGAGTATTCCGATCCCCGGCCGTCAAAATCCGTCTCGGACACGAGTCGGCCCGCGGCATCGTATGAATAACTCCAGGAACAATTCTGCGGGTTGGTGACACTGACCAGCCGCAGGTCGGTGTCGTACGTGAACTCGTAGCGGGTGCCATCGGGGTCGGTGCGGGCCGCCACGAGATCGAAGTGGGTGTATTCGAAGCGGGTGACGCCCCCGTCCAGGGTCGTGTGCGCGATGCAGTTGCCCTCGCCGTCGTACTGCCAGGACTCCGAGGCGCCGTCCGGAGCCGTACGGCGCACGAGCTTGCCCTCGACCGTCCACTCGAAGCGAGTGACGTTCCCCAGAGGGTCGGTGATGGCACTGGTGCGGCCGAAGGCGTCTCGCTCGTAGTGGGTTACGGCCCCGAGCGGGTCGGTCAGTTCACGAGGGAGCCCCACGCGGTCGCAGCGCAGGTGAGTGGTGTTGCCCAGCGGGTCGGTGACGGCCTTCCGGTGTCCTGCCTCGTTGTACACGAACTGCGTGGTGGCTCCGGCCGGGTCCGTCATCGCCGTGAGGTTGCCGCGGGCGTCGTAGTCTTGGTGCCAGGCCGCACCGGCAGGCCCGGTCAGTGACGTGGGCAGGCCGAATTCGTTGTACGCGGACCGGATTTCGCTGCCGTCCGGGCGGACGACGGATGTCACTTGCCCGTGCTCGTCGTACTCGTAGCGTGTGGTGTGCCCCTGGGCGTCCGTGACAGCGACGAGCTGGTGGTAGGCGTTCCACTCCTGATACCGCGTGTGTCCGAGCGGATCGGTCTCGCGGACGAGGCGGTGGGCCTCGTCGTGCTCATAACGGGTCGTCTGGCCGAGCGAGCCGGTGACTGTCGTCGTACGGGTGACGTCGTCGTAGGTCAGGGTGCCTGCGAGGAAGCCGCCACTGCCGTCGGTGCGCACGACGCGGCCGCGGTTGTCGTAGAAGTACTGGTAGGCCGATCCGTTGCGGTCGGTCCATGAGGTGATCCGGTCCGCCTCGTCGTACGTGAACCGGGTCGGCAGGCCGGAGGAGTTGATGACCTCCGTGAGGTTGCCGTCGTCGCCGTAGCCGAACGACACGAGCGTCGTCCCGCGGCCGCCGGGGTGTTCCGGATCGAGCAGGCGAAGGGCGGAGATCCGCGGCAGGGTGGGGTGCTGATCCAGGGCTATTCGGTATCCGCCGGAGTGAACGAGTCCGGTAGGGGTGCCGTCGTCGGCGTACTGAACGGTGATGCGCTGTCCGTTGTTGTCCACGATCGCCTGCAAAGGCAGATCCACAGCCTCACCTTCATCGGTGGGCTGCGGGGTGTGGAACACGTACGCGAGGCCCGAAGCGGGGTCACTCACCCGGAGCGCACCGTCGGTCTCTGTGTCCCAGCTCAGCGGCAAGGACTTGACCGGACCGGCATAGACGGGGCCCTCGGCCTCGGCATCGAGGAGCGGGTACGCCAGCCGGGCGCCGTCCGCCGTGGCGTACGTGATGCCTTCGTCGCTCGCCTGTAGACGCTGGTCAAGGGTGGAGGCCCAGGAGGGGCCGAACCAGCCTCCCCAGCGGTAGGAGGAGAGGTGGGTACGCTCCAGGATCAATGGGAGGGCACCGGGGAGTTGGACATCGGTCTGCGCCAGGAACATGTCTCCGGTGGCCACGTCGATCGGGTCGACCTTGAGCTCTTTCTCCGCCGCGCGAATTCCAGCCTTGAGCTGCTCAGCCTCACGAGGTTTCAATTTGAGCCTGGTGACGTCGGATCCGCCGATCCCCAACGACCTGCTCAGTCTGGCGAGTTCACTGGGCTTGAGCTTCTTCAGGCCTTTGCCGAGAGCCTTGCCCAGCATTCCGCCGCCGATGCCCAAAACCGCGCCTTCCGCCAAGAGCCCGGCCAGCTTGTCCGGATCCTTGAACGCACCAGGGTCTTGCAGGGCGGCGTCGAAGGCGGAGAACTTCATGCCCTCGCCCGCGAGTTTCCCGGCCTTCGCGATCGTCTTGATTTCTCCGAGCGCCTTCAGCGCCCGTTCCAGGCCGCGGATGGCCTCCATGACGGTGCGGATGACCGAGGCCATGCGGGTTCCGGACTTCTCGATCCGGGCGATCAGTGCCACGACCTTCGCGGCCCGGGCGCCGGCCGCCAGATTCCCGGCAATCACGGAAAGCCCACCGGTCAGCACCGACAGGGCCAGGCTCGCGATCTCGAACTCGGCGATCTCCGCGAGGATTACACCGATCTCGGTGAGGAGTTCGTGGGCTTCGTCGGCGAAGTCGTCCAGTGCCTTGGCACCTTTGCGCAGCGACTCGGCCATATCGCTGGCCTGCGTGCGAGAGGCCTTGGCCCGCTTGTGGAGGGCCTTGGCCGCCTCGCCCTTCCACTCCAGGTCCTTGAGCGCCGTCTCGGCGGCGTGCGCGGCAGCGTCCAGGCCCTTGGCCAGGGCCCGCCACCGCTTGGCTATCTCGCGGATACCGTCGGGATCGACGGCCGGGTCGGTGATGCCCAGGAACTCCAGATTGCTTGCCAGGGTGTCCCCGAAGGCGTGATTGGCCTTGTTGATCCAGTGCAGAGGGTTGAGGTCGATGCCCACGTGCGGTTCAGCTCTTCCTGGCGCGGGCCGCGGCACTCAACAGGACGTCAAGGAGGTCGAAGGCGTCGGACACATCACCCATGAACTTCGCCTCGGCCTCCCACTCCTTGTGCAGGCTCGCCGTGAGCTCGGCGATGGTGTCCATGCCGTCCTGGATGTCGTCCTTGGCGCCCATCAGCGAGCCAAGGACCCCGAACGCAGACATGTCATACGAGGCCGACTTGAAGTCGTGCAGCGGCTTACGGGTGTGGTCATCCGCCTTGCCCAGTGCGGTAGCCGCCTTGTGCAGCGACTCCGCATCCTTCCTCAGGTCCGACATGCTGCCCTGCCCCCGTTGGTTGAGATGGTTGTGCGTGTGGTGTGCCGACCAGCCGAGGGACCCATGCCCCGGTCAGCGGTTGATGGACTGGACCTCCTGCGCGACGACGTCCTGTTCAGTGCCGAACACGCCATCAGGAAGCTTCTGTTCGCCCGCGACCCCGGTTCCTGTCCAATGGATCTCCCAGGTGACGGTGGCCTTGAGCTGATATGCGTCGTCGCCGGACGCCCGCAAGTACGTCACGCCGCACGGAGGGGTGTCGCCGCTGTTGCCCCTGCTGTACGGCACGCCGATGCGGCCGCCCTGAATCGGGCACTGTCCGGAGGCCGGGTGCAGTTCAGCATCTGGCGTCCCTGGTTCGATCTTGAGTGCGGCGGGCGCGGCCGTGCTGGTTGCTTCGATCCCGAGCCCGGGAACGGAGGCGGTGACCGACACTGGCTTGAACTCCGCCTTCTCCAGCCACGCCCACGTCGGCAGGTTCACCGTCGACTTGTTCTGCGGCTTCAACTCGACCTTCGTACCGGGAACACGGATCTCGGAGTAGGCGAGCTGCGCGAGGATTTCCGGGGTGACGGCCTGCGGAGCGTCAGCGGGAGGCGGGTCCCCCTTGTCGACCCAGAAGGGGATCTTGTCGCAGTCCTGCGCCGCGGGGTCAGCCTCTCGCCCCTCGGTCACGAAGGCGCCCCACCAATTCCCCTTGCCGGCTTTGTCCTTGTTGAAGTCCTTGTCGGAGTCGCCGCCCTTGTCGACGTACTGGCCCTGCGTCTCCTTGTCCCACTCTTCGGTGGTCGAAGTGCCCATCCACTGGTACCGCATGTACCCCTCAAGTGACTTCGGGGTGTACTTGGGAGCGTAGTAGCAGGCAGGGGGAGTCCACGTTGCGGAAGACGAAGTGACGGGACCGGCGGAGCTGCCCTTTCCGTTCTTCGAGAAGTCGTAGACGATCCCCTTGGCTGACGCCGAGAGGGCGGGACCGCTGGCATCGCCGGAGACACTGGCGTCGCTTCCCGGCCCGCCACCGAATGAGCCGCCTCCTCCGGGAGGTTTCTGGTCTGCGACGGCGGTTGGCGCCGCGCACAGCCAGGCCGCTCCCGCTACCGCCGCGATCGCGGCGGTACGCAGGAGCCGACTCACGGCTGGCAGCCCGTCGCGCCGCGGGTGGATGTCATCTTCATGAGTTCCCAGACCCCCTGCTTGTTCTTCCTGAGCTGAGCGCTGTAGGCGACGTAGCTGTCCTTCGTCACCTTCGTCCGCTTGATCTCGTCCGTCTTGACGTCTCTGCTGAAGCCCCTGCTCTCATCGGCGCAGTATCCGATCGCCGCGCTGTCCTTGGACTTGACCTTCACGTTCCGGTCGAAATAGCGCACTGTCCCGGTGACGGTCCAGCCCGCATCCTTGAACGACTTCGCCCAGTCCCGGGCGGCCACAGCACCCTCGCCCTCGGTGTAGAACTCCAGGGCGGGCAGCTGAGGATCTCCAGCCACGATGGCCATGTTGAGCGCACGAATCATGTCCGCGTTGTCCCGCAGGATCGCGTCCTTGACGGAATCCCCCGCCCGCTCTGGGGTGAAGGTCAGCTTCACGTCAGAGGGCAGTTTGATCTCCGGCCGGTCGGTCCCGTCCGCTGGCGTGGATGACGACGGCGATGCCGACTTCCCGCTGCCCGCGTCAGCGCCGGCGATCTTGTCGTTGTCCTTGCTGTCGTCCGATCCGCCGCAGGCGGTCAGCAGCAGGGCGGCGGAGGCCGTGAGCGCGGCCACCACGCGCCGGGTCGAGCGAGTCACTGTTGTCTCCGGTGAGGTGAGGGTTTACCCGAGCGAAGCAACGCTATCCGCGGCCGACTGGTGACGATGAGAGCGGGTCGGGCTATGGCTGAGACGTACCGGGCGTACCTGTTGAAGGCGGCTGCTTTCGCCTACGTATGGCTTCGTTGCCCGGCTGGGAAACGGCCTGGTCCGTACGAAGCGGCCCAGCTAGGAGTTCGACGGCGGCTCGGGCTACCGAGTCCGGGGCTGCCTCGCGGTCTGCGGCCGAGGCTACGCAGGAGACGTGCTGTCCCGGATGGGGTGTTCTCTCGGGGCCGCCCGGCTCCGTGCTCTGGTCGGTGTCCGTCTCCCAACCGCGACCGGAGTAGGGGCTGTACCCCTGGTGCTGCTGGGTGACGTGCAGTTCCAGCTCCCCGGACGGTTCGAGGCGCGATGTGCCGGAGTGACCCGCTGCCAGTCGTACGTCCGGCGTCCCGCCTCCTTGGGTAGGTGCATGAGGATGGACGTTCCGTCTGCGGACACCGCGGCACAAGCCGTGCTCGGTGATTTCCCTCAGCACTTGAGGGAGAGTTCGGCGGACGGAGACGTCGGCAGCGAACCCGTGCTGCTGAGCGTGGCAGGCCCTGCACGCACGAGAAAGCATTTCGTGACTTTACGCCTTCCGTCGAATGAACCGGTTCAAGAGTGGGGGACCTGGTTCATTCGACGGAAGGACAGCTCATGCAAGCGCGAGCGGTGCAATGCGCATCAGAGGACCCTCGGGACCAGAACAAGTCGCCGGGCAGGATTCGGGCGCATGACGCCTGGGCGTTGGAGCTCCCCGTGCTCTTGGATGCGATGAACGCACGGGCAGTCGAGTTCGACCTGGGGGAGCAGGGTAGGCAGGCGGCGCTGGCCGTCGTTTCAGGACGGCTCTGCATACTTGTGCGTCCCGGTCTGAGTGATCCGCAGGTCACAGTCGCCATTCGGTCGCTGCTGGCTCACTACATCCACCGGCCCTACCCCCTCTTGGCGCTCTGGCCGGAGTCGAACGGGCAAGGCGTAAGGGTGGAGGAAGTGGATGACCTGCCAGCTTCGATGCCGACAGAGCCACCGGAGGTGACGGCAGACGCCTTGGACCTCTACGGCGACGGCAACTGGGCGCCGAAGGACGGCTGGCGGTGCGATGAGGAGGTCCTCGCGGAGTTGAAAGAGGTTGCCGTCCTTCATCTCGCGGGCGTCGTGGAGGACATCCCCGAAGACATGTACCCGTTGCCTGAGGGCCTCGGTGCCGTCGTGGCAGCTGGCTACGACGACGAGGGGATGGCGCATCCGCTGGTGTTCCTCCGCGGTGAGCTGCCCACCGGGCTACAGGCCGACCTCCTCGGTTTCTGCCTCGCGTCGGTTGCCGGGGCTGAGTACGGGAAGTGGGAGCCGGACGAGAACGGCCTGGTCTTCGTAGGTACCGAGGCAGGGCCAGTGCGCGGCCCTGGAGCCGCGCTTCTGGGCGCACTGACGGTCCAGCGTTTGGGGCGGCGCCCGGGGGACTGCGCGTTCACGCTTCTCGACCCGCCGGAGGGGCCCGCCCCCGTCTCGGAGATGGCTGCTTGATTGCTGGGAGATTAGGGAGCCGGATCTGGCGACTGGCTCCCAAATGGCTCCCAGGACGACCCCAGAAACCACTCAGGGGCCCGACCCGCTAAGCGGATCAGGCCCCTGACCTGGTGTTTCAGCTGTCGGGGTGGCGGGATTTGAACCCACGACCTCTTCGTCCCGAACGAAGCGCGCTGCCAAGCTGCGCTACACCCCGATGTCGTTGTTCCAGCGGTCTGCGGTGCAGGCCGTGGCGACACCGATTACTTTAGCGGACCGGCGCCCGGAGACGAAATCCGGTTTTCGGGGGGCCGGGGCTGGGGGCGGAGGCGGTCCAGGAGGAGGACGAGCAGGGCGAGGGCGGCGAAGGCCAGGCCGAAGAGGACGGCGTTGCCCAGGACGCCCGCGTAGCCGTGGATGTCGACGTCCAGGAACGGGTACGGGTAGCGGGCCGGCGGGCCCGGGGGCAGCAGGGCGCCGCGGGCCAGGGCGAAGGCCAGGTAGGCGAGTGGGTAGAGCAGCCACAGGCCCGCGTGGCGCAGGCGCAGGCCGCCCGGCCTGGTGAGCAGCAGCCAGTCGAGGGCCACGCCGATCGGCGTCACGGTGTGCAGGAGCTGGTTGGAGAGGGAGTGCCAGCCGGACATGGCCGGCATCGCGGAGAGGGTCTCGGCGTCGTCGGTCATCGAGAAGCCGCTCGCGTCGTTGGCCAGGATCAGGTGGTAGACGAGGCCCGTGATCGCGATGAAGAGGACGGTGCCGCCGGAGATCCAGGGCGGCAGCGGATGGCGGCCCCGCCAGGCGCGCCAAGCTGCGAGGCCGAGGACCACGGCGACCAGCACGTTGCTCTGGATCGTGAAGTAGCTGAGGACGCGCGGCGGGCTGCCGATGACCAGGTCGATCACGATTCCGGTCACCGCGGCCAGCGCGATCAGGGCGCGGAAGGCGGCCACGAGGGGGCGGCGTACGGGTGGCACGACCGCCTCCGCCGGGACACCCGGACGTACCTTACGTAGGGGATGTATGGGACGTATCGGAGCGATCATGTCCCCACGGTAAGCATCGTCACGACGCGACGCGACGCAATGCCCGCTCGGGCGGATGCCGGGTCGACGTCCGCCGTCACCCGTGCCGTCAGCCCCGTTTCCGTCAGCCCCGCGCCGTCAGCGTCAGCAGTGTCGCCTCCGGAGGGCACGCGAACCGCATCGGTGTGTAGCGGTTCGCCCCGCACCCCGCCGATACGTGGAGGAACGACTTCCGCCCCTCCGCCTCGTGCGTGGAGAGGCCCTTCACGCGGTCGGTGTCCAGGTCGCAGTTGGTGACCAGTGCCCCGTAGAAGGGGATGCACACCTGACCGCCGTGGGTGTGGCCGGCGAGGACCAGCGGGTAGCCGTCCGCGGTGAAGGCGTCGAGGGCGCGCAGGTACGGGGCGTGCACGATGCCCATCGAGAAGTCGGCCCCGGTCTCCGGACCGCCCGCCACGCGCGCGTACCGGTCGCGTTTGATGTGCGGGTCGTCCAGGCCCGTGAGCGCGATCTCGTAGCCGTCGATCTTCAGCGAGCCCCGCGTGTTCGTGAGGTTCACCCAGCCCGCCGCGTCGAACCCGTCGCGCAGGCCCTCCCACGGGTTGTGGATGACGCCGACCGCGGGCGCGTTGCCGTTCAGGCCGTGCTTGCCCTGCACCTTCTCGACGAGGTAGCGGGCGGGGTTGCGCGGCTTCGGGCCGTAGTAGTCGTTCGAGCCGAAGACGTACGCCCCGGGGAACTCCATCAGCGGGCCGAGCGCGTCCAGGGTCTCCGGGACGCCCTCGGGGTCGGAGAGGTTGTCCCCCGTGTTGACGACGAAGTCGGGGCGCAGTCCCGCCAGCGAGCGCAGCCACCGCTGCTTCTTGCGCTGTCCGGACACCATGTGGATGTCGGAGACCTGGAGGACCCGCAAGGGACGCATCCCCGACGGCAGTACGGGCACCGTGACCCGCCTCAGCCGGAAGAAACGGGCCTCGAAGCCCACCGAGTAGGCGAGACCGGCCGCGGCCGTCGCCGTGATGCCCAGGGGTACTGCGTATCGCGCGCGCATCTCCCCATCGTGTCAGACAATCTGTCAGACGCCGGTCGGACCCCAGGCGGGCCCCGGGCGGCCCAGGGTGGGCCCCAGGCGGGCCCCTGGGGGGGCAATGGGCGGCACCACGTGGGGCTCCGACGCCCGCGGATCCCAGTGGCACGCCCTGGCACACCCTGGCACCCCCGTACGACCGCGAGGGCAACCCGCGCCCACCCAGCGGAAATCGGCGGGCGGCCAACCCTCCGCACCTGCCACAATCAACCCATGACCACGCTCAAGTCGAAGCTGCACGATGACCTCACCGCCGCGATCCGGGGGCGCGACGAGCTGCGCTCCTCGACGCTCCGGCTGACCCTCACCGCGATCACGAAGGAGGAGGTCTCGGGCAAGACGGCCCGTGAGCTCTCCGACGACGAGGTCCAGAAGGTGATCGCCCGCGAGGCCAAGAAGCGCCGTGAGGCCGCGGAGGCCTTCGCCGAGGGCGGCCGTGCCGAGCAGGCGGCGAAGGAGAAGGCGGAGGGCGAGATCCTCGCCGAGTACCTCCCCAAGCAGCTCTCCGACGACGAGCTGCGGGAGATCGTCGCCCAGGCCGTCGCGGAGGCCAAGGCCGCCGGCGCCGAGGGTCCGCGCGCCATGGGCCAGGTCATGAAGATCGTGAACCCGAAGGTCGCGGGCCTGGCCGAGGGCGGCCGCGTCGCCGCCACGGTCAAGCAGCTTCTCGCGGGCTGAGAGCGCGGTGGAGCGGGTGAGGTAGCGGGAGGGTGAGGTAGCGCGCGGGGCCGGTTCGGCCCGGTAACCCTGTCGGCCCCCGACTCCAACCCTGTCGGCCCCCGCTCCCGGTGACGACGATGAGGGCGCCCCCTGAAGCAGGGGGCGCCCTCATTCACGTACGAGCTTCACGTACGAGCTTCACGTACGAGATTCCCGTACGAGCAGAAGGGCTACTGCGGCCAGCCGCCGAACCCGCCGCCGATGCCGTTCCCACCGTTCCCGTTCCCGTTTCCGTTCCCGCCGTTTCCGTTGCCGCCGAGGACGTCCGACGGGATCGAAATGTCCGGCCAGGGGTCGCCGCCTCCGTCGTTGCCGCCTCCGCCGTTGCCACCCCCGCCAATGCCGCCACCGTTGCCGCCACCATTGCCACCGTCGTGGCCACCACCACCCGGCTTGTTGTCGTGGTCGCGGCCGTGGTCCCCGTCCCTGCCCTTGTCCCCGCCGGGGATGTGGACGGTGTTGAAGCCGGGGCCGGGCTTGCCCGCGAGGGCGCCGCTCATCGCGTCGCGCCAGATCGGGCCCGGCACCTCGCCACCGAAGACCTTGTCGTACGGGACCCCGCCGATGGTGATGTCGACCATTTGCCGCTTGTGCTGCGGGTCGCCGACCCAGACGGCGCCCGACATGTTCGGGGTGTAGCCCACGAACCAGGCTGCGTAGCGGTAGTCGGTCGTACCCGTCTTGCCCGCGCTGGGGCGGGAGCCGAGTCCTGCCTGCTTGCCCGTGCCGTCCTCGACCACACCCTTCAGGAGCGTGTTGACGGTGTCGGCGGTCTTCTGCGACATCGCGCGCGAGCACGACGACTTCGGCACCGGCAGCGACTTGCCGCCGAGCGTGTTGATCGACTCGATGGCGATGGGCGTGCAGTACGTGCCGCGCGAGGCGAAGGTCGCGTACGCGCCCGCCATCGTCAGCGGCGACATCTCCTGGGTGCCGAGGGCGATGGACGGCGCCTGGTCCAGCTGCTTGCCGTCGGCGCGCTTGACGCCCATCTTGGCGGCCAGTTTCGTCACCGGGCAGATGCCGATGTCGCCGATGAGCTGCACGTAGTAGGTGTTGACCGACTTCGCGGTCGCTTCCTGCATGCCGTACGGGCCGACCTCGGACTCGTTCTCGTTGGTCAGCTTCGCGTTGCCGGAGTTCACCCACTGCTTGCCGTCACAGGCGGACACCCGCTTCGGGTACGGCATTTCGTACGGTGAGGCATAGCTCTGCCCGGCCGACTTGCCGCCCTCCAGGGCCGCCGCCGCGACGATCGGCTTGAAGGTCGAACCGGGCTGGTAGCCCGCGCCGCCGCCCATGGAGTCGTCCACGGAGAGGTTGATCGTGGTCTCGTCCTTCTTGAAGCCGTAGGGACGCGACTGGCCCATGCCGAGGATCTTGCCCGTGCCCGGCTCGACGATCGAGGCGGCGGTCGCCACGTCGTCGGTCTTGTTCACGTGATCCTTTATCGACGCCTGCACGGAGTCCTGCGCCTGCGGGTCGAGGGTCGTGCGGACCTTCAGGCCGCCCCGGTTCCAGACCTTGGCCCGCTCTTCCTTCGTCTTGCCGAAGACCGGGTCGTTGAGGAACACCTCGCGCACGTAGTCGCAGAAGAAGCCGGCGCCGCTGACCGAGGTGATGCACCCGTTCTTGGGGCGGCTCACCTTCAGGCCGAGCTCGGTCTTCTTGGCGTCGTCGGCCTGCTGCTGGGAGATGTCGTGCGTGTCGGCCATGCGCTGCAGCACCACGTTGCGCCGCTTGGTGGCCTCCGCCGAGTCGTTGACCGGGTCGTACCGGCTGGGGGACTGCACGATGCCGGCGAGGAGCGCGGCCTCCTGGACCTCCAGGTCCTTGGCGGGCTTGGAGAAGTACCGCTGCGCCGCGGCCTCGATGCCGTACGCCTGCTGACCGAAGTAGGTGATGTTCAGGTAGTTCTTGAGGATGCGCTTCTTGCCCAGCTTGTCCTCGACCTGGATCGCGTACTTCAGCTCGCGGATCTTGCGGCCGAGCGTCTGCTGCGTGGCCTCGGCGACCTTCGTCGGGTCGTCGCCGGCCTCCTCCACGAAGACGTTCTTCACGTACTGCTGCGTCAGCGTGGACGCGCCCTGCGAGACGCCGCCGCTCTGCGCGTTCTGGTTGAGCGCGCGCAGGATGCCCTTGAGGTCGACCGCGCCGTGCTCGTAGAAGCGGGAGTCCTCGATCGCGACGATCGCCTTCTGCATGTACGGCGAGATGTCCTTGAGCGGGACGACCGTGCGGTCACGCGAGTAGACCGTGGCGATCTGGCCGCCCTTGTTGTCCAGGATCGTGGTGCGCTGACTGAGGGGCGGCTGCTTCAGATTGGCGGGGATCTCGTCGAACCCTTCGACCGAACCCTTGGCCGCGAGGCCCAGCGCTCCGGCCGCGGGCAGGGCGATCCCGGCCAGCACCGCACCCGCCAGGACGCTGACTCCGAGGAACTTCGCGGCCTGCTGAGTTGGTGACAGACCACCGCCCGAGCGCTTCTTTCCCATGAGGGCAGCCTAATCCGTCGCCGCCGGGGTTCCGAGGGAGCGAGGGTTCCTCGGGATGTTCGCGTACCTCCGGCACCTCTGAGCCCGGTGGCACGCTTGTCACCTGGAGCCTCAGAAGTGCGGGACGCCGATGTTTCAGAAGGGTGGGGCGCCGACGTTCTGATTCGCCGGACAGGCCTCAATGCCTTGGCCTAAGCTGCTCTCAACTGTCACAGCCGTGCGGTTCGGCACCAGACCCTCCCCCCTCCCGAATCAGGCGGATTCATGTCCGAATTCGCCTCATGTGACGCTCAGCGTCCGTTGTGACTCAACTGAACTGTCCCGGAATGCCGGGTTCCTCACGGATGTCGTCAGCTCACTCCGTCGGGTGATCTGCCGCTTACGCATAGTCCGTTCGGGCCATTCAAGATTGGGCCCGAAGGGGGTGTTGCGCTGTGCCCACCTTCCGTAACGTCCTCAACTGGCGGCGGTGCATATGCCGCTGCCGCCGTGGGGGAGCCTCGATTCGGGAGAGGACGGCGCCGGTATGGGCTGGGTAACCGACTGGAGTGCGCAGGCGGCCTGCCGCACTACCGATCCGGATGAACTATTCGTTCAAGGAGCAGCGCAGAACAGGGCCAAGGCGGTGTGCACCGGATGCCCGGTGCGGACCGAGTGCCTGGCCGACGCGCTGGACAACCGCGTCGAGTTCGGCGTGTGGGGTGGCATGACGGAGCGAGAGCGCCGCGCACTGCTGCGCAGGCGCCCCACCGTCACCTCATGGCGCAGGCTCCTGGAGACAGCGCGCTCCGAGTACGAGCGCGGTGCGGGCCTGTTGCCCGTGGACTTGGAGGACGAGGAGACGTACGAGAGCTACGCGGCAGTGGGGTAGACCGATAACCGACAGGCCATCAGGCGATGCCCTCCGACAGGCCATCGGGCGATGCCCTCCGACAGACGATCAGGCGATGCCCTCCGAAAGACCATCACCCGACAGGCCATCAGGTGACGCCCTCCCCGCGGGGTGATGCAAACCCCCACGGCCGGGTCCGAGCGATGCGGGTGATCCCCGCGTCGCGTCAGCCCGCCAGCCGATCCCCCACGGCCCGTAGCCCCGCAAGGTCATGTACATCACCGGGAAGCGCGGCCACTTCGGCCACCGCGACCTCGGGGTGGAGCGCGGTGAAACGATCACGCGTGCGCTGTTCCCGCACGAGCAACTGCATGCGCTCGGCGTGCAGGCGCAGGAGACCGGCGGTCATCTGCTCGACGCATGCGTCGGTCACCGGCTCATGAGGTTCGAGCTCGGGCTCATGAGGTTCAGGCTTGGGCTCATGAGGTCCGGGCTCGTGAGGTGCACCGCTCTCCGCGGTGTCAGATGTGGCGGCGGGGTCCTCGGGATGCGCGGGGGCTTCGGACGGTGCGGGATTCTCTGAAGTCGCGGGAGTCTCGGGGGAGTTACGAACTCCTACCTTCCCGTCCTCCTGATCCACAATGCGGCGTTCCTCAAGATTTTCCGCGGCGGCGAGGGCCCGCTCGGCCGACAGCTGAGCGGCGCCGCTGCCGTGCACACGGTTCAGTACGAGGCCCGCCAGCGGCATGTCGTCCGCGGCGAGGCGTTCCACGAAGTACGCGGCCTCCCGCAGGGCGTCCCGCTCCGGCGATGCCACCACGAGGAACGCCGTGCCGGGCGCCTGCAGCAGCCGGTACGTCGCGTCGGCCCGGGTGCGGAAGCCGCCGAACATGCTGTCCATGGCCGTCACGAACATCTGCACGTCACGCAGCAACTGCCCGCCGAGCAGTTTGCCGAGGGCGCCCGTCATCATCGACATGCCGACGTTCAGGAACTTCATCCCGGCCCGGCCGCCCACCTTCGCCGGCGCCATCAGGACGCGGATCAACTTGCCGTCCAGGAAGGACCCGAGGCGCTTGGGGGCGTCGAGGAAATCCAGGGCCGAACGCGAGGGCGGCGTGTCGACGACGATCAGGTCCCACTCGTCCCGGGAGCTCAACTGCCCCAGCTTCTCCATCGCCATGTACTCCTGCGTGCCCGCGAAGCCCGCCGAAAGCGACTGGTAGAAGGGGTTGTTGAGGATCGCCTTGGCGCGTTCCTTGTCCGTGTGCGCCTCGACGATCTCGTCGAAGGTGCGCTTCATGTCGAGCATCATGGCGTGCAGTTCGCCGGAGCCGTCGATGTCCTTGACCCGGCGCGGCACGTTGTCGAGCGAGTCGATGCCCATGGACTGCGCGAGCCTGCGCGCCGGGTCGATGGTGAGCACGACGGTCTTGCGGCCCCGCTCCGCCGCGCGCAGCCCGATCGCGGCCGCCGTGGTCGTCTTGCCGACGCCGCCGGAGCCGCAGCACACCACGATCCGGGTCTCCGGGTCGTCGATCAGGGCGTCCACGTCCAGCGCGAGGCCGGGTTCCAGAGTCCGTGTCGTCGTCCGGGTCGTGCGCTCCCTGGTCATGCGATCCCTTGCTTCCGCAGTTCCGTGGCGAGCTCGTAGAGACCCGCGAGGTCCATCCCGCCCGCGAGAAGCGGGAGTTCGTGCAGAGGCCGGCCGAACTCCGTGAGGACAGCGCGCTGGTCGCGCTCCAGGGCGAACCGCTCGGCGTACTCGGCGGCCTGCTCCAGGAGCGGATCGACCAGGCGCTCGGCGGCCCCGCCGCGCCGCGCACCGCCGAGCCCGGCGGTGGACAGGGACTTGGCGACGGCCGTACGGGGCGCCTGCTCCAGGCCCAGCTTCAGCGAGGCCTCGTTCAGCAGGGCGGGGCGCACCATGTTCACGATGAGCCGTCCCACGGGCAGTTGCGCCGCCCGCAGCTCGGCCACGCCGTCCGCCGTCTCCTGGACGGGCATCTCCTCCAGGAGAGTCACCAAGTGCACGGCCGTCTCGGTGGACTTCAGGACCCGCATCACGGCCTGCGCCTGATTGTGTATGGGCCCTATTTTCGCGAGCCCGGCGACCTCGTCGTTCACGTTCAAAAAGCGGGTGATGCGCCCGGTCGGCGGGGCGTCCATCACCACGCAGTCGTACGCGTAGCGCCCGCTCTTGTCCTTCCTGCGCACCGCCTCGCAGGCCTTGCCGGTCAGCAGGACGTCCCGCAGGCCCGGCGCGACGGTCGTCGCGAAGTCGATGGCCCCGAGCTTCTTCAGGGCCCGTCCCGCGCCCCCCAGCTTGTAGAACATCTGGAGGTAGTCAAGGAGTGCCAGTTCGGGGTCGATGGCTAGGGCGTACACCTCCCCGCCCCCGGGAGCGACGGCGATCTTCCGCTCCTCATAGGGCAGCGCCTCCGTCTCGAAGAGCTGCGCGATGCCTTGCCTGCCCTCGACCTCGACGAGGAGGGTGCGTTTTCCCTCACTCGCCAGGGCGAGCGCGAGGGCCGCGGCCACCGTGGTCTTGCCGGTACCGCCCTTGCCGCTGACGACCTGGAGCCTGCTCACCCTTCCGAGCCTAACCAGTCGCTGCCCGGACCATGCAGGAGCCCACCCTGAGCAACCCGTCACACCGACTACAGTCGGCCACATGACCAAGTGGGAATACGCAACCGTGCCTCTGCTCGTCCACGCCACGAAGCAGATTCTTGACACCTGGGGCGAGGACGGCTGGGAGCTGGTCCAGGTCGTGCCCGGGCCGAACAACCCCGAGCAGCTCGTGGCCTACCTGAAGCGGGAGAAGCAGGCATGAGCGGCGCAGTCGACGCCCGCCTCGCCGAGCTCGGCCTGACGCTGCCCGAGGTCGTGCCGCCGCTGGCGTCCTACCAGCCGGCCGTCCAGTCCGGCGTGTACGTCTACACCGCGGGCCAGCTCCCGATGGTGGACGGCAAGCTCGCCGTGACCGGCAAGGTCGGTGCCGAGGTCACCCCCGAGGAGGCCAAGGACCTGGCCCGCACCTGCGCGCTGAACGCGCTGGCCGCGGTCAAGTCGGTCGCCGGTGACCTGGACCGCGTCGCGCGCGTCGTCAAGGTCGTCGGCTTCGTCGCGTCCGCCCCGGACTTCACGGGCCAGCCCGGCGTGATCAACGGCGCCAGCGAGCTCCTCGGTGAGGTCCTCGGCGAGAAGGGCGTGCACGCGCGCAGCGCCGTGGGCGTCACCGTGCTCCCGCTGGACGCTCCGGTCGAGGTCGAGATCCAGGTGGAGCTGACGGAGGCGTAAGCCGTTTTTGGCCTTACGGGGACGTCGGTTTCGCGTACCGGGGTCCCTGTAGGTACCGGTAGTTGCCTCTCGAACATCAGCTCGCCAGGGGATAGCCTCCGCCCATGGCAAATGGGCAGTGGTACCCCCCGGAGTGGCCCGACCGCATCCGCGCCCTCGCGAGCGGCGAGCTGACTCCGGCGACCCCGCGCCGCGCCGCGACCGTCATGCTGCTCAGAGGCGGGCCGGACAACGGCGGGCCGCAAGTACACATGCTGCGCAGACGCGCCTCCATGGCCTTCGCCGGGGGCGCGTACGCGTATCCGGGCGGTGGGGTCGACCCGCGCGACGACGACCACCTGGTGCGCTGGGCGGGTCCCGGGCGGGAGTCCTGGGCGGCCCGCCTGGGCGTCTCACGGACCGCCGCCCAGGCGATCGTCTGCGCGGCGGTCCGTGAGACGTACGAGGAAGCGGGCGTGCTGCTCGCGGGGCCGACTCCGGAGACGGTCGTCGGCGACACCACGGGCGATGACTGGGAGGCGGAGCGCGAGGCGCTGGTGGTCCGCGACCTCTCCTTCGCGGAGTTCCTGGACCGCCGGGGCCTGTATCTGCGCAGCGACCTCCTCGCCGCGTGGGCCCGCTGGATCACCCCGGAGTTCGAGCCCAAGCGCTACGACACGTTCTTCTTCGTGGCCGCGCTGCCCGAGGGCCAGCGCACCCGCAACGCCTCCACGGAGGCCGACCGCACGGTCTGGATCACCCCGTCCGAGGCGGCGGTCCGCTACGACGCGGGCGAACTCCTGATGATGCCGCCCACCATCGCGACACTGCGGTCCCTGACCGCGCATCCGTCGCCCCTGGCCGCCCTGGCCGCGGCCCCGTCCCGGGACATGACGCCGGTCCTGGCCCAAGCGCGTCTGGAGGGTGACGCACTGATCCTGTCCTGGCCGGGCCACGACGAGTTCACGAAGCGCATCGCGACAAGCACCCCCCAATGACGCCACCCGGAGCGACCCCGGGACGGCGGTCGGCCGCGATCGAGACAGGAGGGGACGTGGGGGTACGTGCGCACGGAGCACTGAGCGCACTCTGGCGTCTTTGTTCTTGAGGCGTGGCGCGCAGTGATGGCGAGTACGCACGTACCCCCACGTCCCCGCACCCCCAGACGAGCCCCAGGCGCCGCACCCGCAGTCCGCAAGGGCCCGCACCACCCCACAGCGGCCCGAACACCCCCAGAGGCTCCACAGCCCCGCACAGCCCCGAGAACACCTGCCCCAGCCCTCCCAGCCCCCCAGCCCCCTAGTCCTCATCCCCCGCCTCCAGCCCAGACAGGAGTCACCCCCGCATGACCGATGCCGCCGCCCTCCCCGGCCAGCCCCGCGGCGGGGTCCTCAGCGGCCCCGCCACCACCCGCGCGGTCAACGTCCTCGCGCCCAACCCCTCCGCGATGACCCTGGACGGCACCAACACCTGGATCGTCTCCGAGCCCGACTCTCCGCTCGCGGTGGTCATCGATCCGGGCCCACTGGACGACACGCACCTGAGCCACGTCATCGAGACGGCCGAGAAGGCGGGCAAGCGCGTCGCTCTGACGCTCCTCACCCACGGCCACCCCGACCACGCCGAGGGCGCGGCCCGCTTCGCCGAACTGACCCGCACTCACGTCCGCGCCCTGGACCCCGCCCTGCGGCTCGGCGACGAGGGCCTGGCGCCCGGCGACGTGATCACCACCGGTGGCCTGGAGATGCGCGTCGTCGCCACCCCCGGCCACACCGCGGACTCGCTCTGCTTCCACCTTCCGGCCGACCAGGCGGTCCTGACGGGCGACACGGTCCTCGGCCGCGGCACCACGGTCGTGGCGCACCCCGACGGCCGCCTCGGCGACTACCTGGACTCCCTGCGGCGGCTGCGCTCCCTGGCGGTCGACGACGGCGTGCACACGGTCCTGCCGGGCCACGGTCCGGTCCTGGAGGACGCCCAGGGAGCCGTCGAGTTCTACCTCGCGCACCGCGCCAACCGGTTGGCCCAGGTCGAGACGGCCGTGGAGAACGGCCACATCGAGGCCGCGGACGTCGTCGCGCACGTGTACGCCGACGTGGACCGCTCCCTGTGGCCCGCCGCGGAGCTCTCGGTCAGGGCGCAGCTGGACTACTTGCGGGAGCACGGCCTGATCTGACGGGCCGAGGCCTCAGCCCCTCCCGGAAACGCCGATGGGCCCCGCCTCCGAAGAGGCGAGGCCCATCCACGTACGGGTACGTCATACCGACAGGCCGTACGGACACAGCGTCAGCGCGAACGCTTCGCCAGCCGCTCCACGTCCAGCAGGATCACCGCGCGGGCCTCGAGCCGCAGCCAGCCGCGACCGGCGAAGTCCGCAAGGGCCTTGTTGACCGTCTCGCGGGAGGCGCCGACCAGCTGGGCGAGCTCTTCCTGCGTGAGGTCGTGCACGACGTGGATGCCCTCTTCGGACTGCACACCGAAGCGGCGGGACAGGTCGAGAAGCGCACGGGCCACACGGCCGGGCACGTCGGAGAAGACCAGGTCGGACATCTGGTCATTGGTCTTACGAAGGCGTCGGGCGACGGCGCGCAGCAGCGCGGCGGCCACCTCGGGCCGGGCATTCAGCCAGGGCTGGAGGTCGCCGTGGCCGAGGCCGAGCAGCTTGACCTCGGTGAGGGCGGACGCCGTGGCGGTCCGCGGGCCCGGGTCGAAGAGCGACAGCTCCCCGATGAGCTCGCCGGGGCCGAGCACCGCGAGCATGTTCTCCCGGCCGTCGGGCGAGGTGCGGTGGAGCTTCACCTTGCCCTCGGTGACCACGTAGAGGCGGTCTCCGGGGTCGCCCTCATGGAAAAGCGCATCCCCGCGCGCGAGCGTCACCTCACTCATGGAGGCGCGGAGCTCCGCGGCCTGCTCGTCATCGAGCGCCGCGAAGAGCGGGGCGCGCCGCAGAACGTCGTCCACGAGTTCTCTCCTTGTCGACCTGCTCAGGGGATCTTGATTCCCCCGTCATATCAGGGGACCGTGTTCCCCGTTTTGCTGGACGGTCCAAACAGTGTGATCAGTCACAAGTCTGCCGCACCGGCGTCGCAAGCTGTGCGGGAGGGGGCCAATTGGGGGCCGATCCATGGGGTCAGGGACGGATGTCAGTGTCGGGCTCTAGGCTGGCCGGGTGTCCAAAAAGCCGGTGAGAGCGCAGGCCGAGGGGGCTGAGCGGGTGACCGCACCCCGTTATTCCGCTGTGGGCGAACATGCGTCCGGCACCCCTGAGAATGCGACAAAAAGGACAGCTCCCCTGGTGTCCCCGGCGAAGAGGTCGACCCTGTGAACGCAAAGAAGACGACGCCCGCGACGACGACGCCCCCGCCCGAGAAGGCTACGGCGAAGAAGATGGCCGCCAAGAAGGCACCCGCGAAGAAAGCCGCGGCCAAGACGACACCTGCGAAGAAGACGGCCGCCAAGAAGGCACCGGCCAAGAAGGCGCCCACCAAGAACACCCCCTCCCCGGTCGAGAAGCCCGCAACCGCCGGCACCCGGACGGAGTCCCACGCGGCCCTGGTCCGCCGCGCCCGGCGGATCAACCGCGAGCTCGCGGACGTGTACTCGTACGCACACCCCGAGCTGGACTTCGAGAACCCGTTCGAGCTCCTGGTCGCCACGGTGCTCTCCGCCCAGACCACCGACCTGCGCGTGAACCAGACGACCCCGCGGCTCTTCGCCAAGTACCCGACTCCGGAGGACCTGGCCGCGGCCGCCCCCGAGGAGGTCGAGGAGCTGATCAGGCCGACCGGCTTCTTCCGGGCGAAGGCCAAGTCGATCATGGGTCTGGCCAAGGCGCTGCGGGACGACTTCGGGGGTGAGGTGCCGGGCCGTCTCGACGACCTCGTCAAGCTGCCCGGAGTGGGCCGCAAGACCGCGTTCGTCGTTCTGGGCAACGCCTTCGGAGTGCCCGGCATCACCGTGGACACCCACTTCGGCCGTCTGGTCCGCCGCTGGAAGTGGACCGAGGAGACCGACCCGGTGAAGGTCGAGGCGGCGATCGCCGCGCTCTTCCCGAAGAGCGAGTGGACGATGCTCTCGCACCGCGTGATCTTCCACGGCCGCCGCATCTGCCACTCCCGCAAGCCCGCATGCGGCGCCTGCCCGATCGCCCCGCTCTGCCCGTCGTACGGGGAGGGCGAGACCGATCCGGAGAAGGCGAAGAAGCTGCTGAAGTACGAGATGGGCGGCTTCCCCGGCCAGCGCCTCAAGCCCCCGTCGGACTACCCGGGCAAGCCGGCGCCGCCGCTCGCCGCCGGGTGACACGGACGGCGGACGGAACGAACCCGAGAGGAAAGAGCGTTGTCCAGAGACGGACGGGGGTGCCGATGACGCACGCGAGCGATACGACGGACACGGCGAGCACCAAGAACACGGCGAACACGGCGAGCACCAACAACGCCGCGAACAACACCCACAGCACCAACACCCACAGCACCAACACCCACAGCACCGACACTCACAGCACCGACCCCCACGGCACCAACACCCGCAGCACCCACACCCCCCTCCCCACCCAACCCACAGATCAGGACGGTCATCCCCTGCTCAGCACCGTCGGCCTGCCCTCCTGGCTCGACCCGGTCGTCCACGCCGCCCGGACCGTCAAGCCGCTCCAGCTGAGCCGCTTCCTGCCTCCGGAGAGCGGCGCCGGGCGCCAGTCCGCCGTACTCGTCCTCTTCGGAGAGGGCGAGAAGGGTCCCGAGATGCTCCTGATGGAGCGTGCCGGATCCCTCCGTTCGCACGCGGGGCAGCCCTCCTTCCCCGGCGGCGCCCTCGACCCCGAGGACGGCGACCCGCAGGGTGAGGGGCCGCTGCGCGCCGCTCTGCGCGAGGCCGAGGAGGAGACCGGGCTCGACCCCCACGGCGTCCAGCTCTTCGCCGAGCTGCCCCGCCTCTTCATCCCGGTGAGCGACTTCGTCGTGACGCCCGTGCTCGGCTGGTGGCGCACCCCGACCCCGGTGGGCGTCGTCGATCCGAACGAGACCGCCCGGGTCTTCACGGTCCCCGTGGCCGATCTCACGGACCCGGCGAACCGGGCGACGGCGGTCCACCCCAGCGGCCATCACGGCCCCGCTTTCCTCGTCGAGTCCGCCCTGGTCTGGGGCTTTACGGCCGGCGTGATCGATAGAATCCTGCACTTCGCGGGCTGGGAGCGCCCTTGGGACCGCAGGAGGCAGGTCCCGCTCGACTGGCGCGCATGACAAGGTTGCGTGGAACGGGCGACCGCGATGCGAGGCGAGGATTGAATCGGTGAACGTGCTGGACGTCCTGCTGCTGCTCGCCGCCGTGTGGTTCGCGATCGTGGGGTACCGCCAGGGCTTCGTGGTCGGCATCCTCTCGGTGATCGGATTCCTGGGCGGCGGTCTCGTCGCCGTCTATCTCCTGCCGATCGTCTGGGACGCCCTCACGGACGACGACGCGGCCACGGTGAGTACGACCGCGGCGGTGGTGGCGGTCGTCATCGTGATCGTCTGTGCGTCGATCGGCCAGGCCTTCACCACTCATCTCGGCAACAAGCTGCGCAGATACATCACCTGGCAGCCCGCCCGTGCCCTCGACGCGACCGGCGGCGCGCTGGTCAACGTCGTGGCGATGCTCCTCGTCGCCTGGCTGATCGGCTCCGCCCTCGCGGGCACGACGCTGCCGACCCTCGGCAAGGAAGTGCGCAACTCCAAGGTCCTGCTCGGCGTCTCCCGCACCCTGCCGGGCCAGGCCGACACCTGGTTCGCCGACTTCTCCTCGGTCCTCGCGCAGAACGGCTTCCCGCAGGTCTTCAGTCCGTTCTCGAACGAGCCCATCAAGGAGGTCCAGCCCCCGGACCCCAAGCTCGCCAAGAGCAAGGTGGCCACGAAGGCCATGCGCTCCATCGTGAAGGTCCGCGGTGAGGCCCGCTCCTGCGGCAAGGTCCTCGAAGGCACCGGTTTCGTCTTCGCGGACCGCCGCGTGATGACCAACGCCCACGTGGTCGGCGGCGTGGACGAGCCGACCGTCCAGATAGGCGATCAGAACCAGACGTACGACGCGAAGGTCGTCCTCTACGACTGGGAGCGCGACATCGCCGTCCTGGACGTGCCCGCGCTGAAGGCACCGCCCCTGCAGTTCACGCCCAAGGACGCGCCCAGCGGCGCCGGAGCCATCGTCGCGGGCTTCCCCGAGGACGGCCCCTACGACGTCCGGCCCGCACGCGTGCGGGGGCGCATCACGGCCAACGGCCCGGACATCTACCACCGCGGCACCGTGCACCGCGATGTGTACTCGCTCTACGCGACCGTCCGCCAGGGCAACTCCGGCGGCCCGCTGCTCACGCCCGACGGCAAGGTCTACGGCGTGGTCTTCGCGAAGTCCCTCGACGATCCGGACACCGGCTATGCGCTGACGGCGGACGAGGTGCGCGAGGACATCGAGCGGGGCCGCACCGCGAACCAAGAGGTCGACAGCCAGGGCTGCGCGCTCTAGAGCGGCGGTCGTCGGGCCCGGAGGGCGGCGGGGTCAGTCGCGCGTGTGGCGGAGCCGCGCGGAGACCCAGCGGGCCCTGCGGCGGAGAATGTGGGGAATGCCCATCTCTTGAGGGGGGCCGTGATGGTCCTGCTCCTGTGGCCCGCCCCTCTCGCGGCTGTTCAGCGCTGTGGCCGAGCGGCGATTGCGTGCTACGTCACTGTAGTCGTGCGTCCAGCCCATACCCCGACGTGTGCCCGGGCCTCATGGTCGGTAACCGCGCCCAGGGGACCCAATTGGCCTATGCGCGAGGCAATTGGCGTTCGTAGGACAGGTGTTCCCTCAAGGCTCCCGGCCAAGCATCCACGAGCCCCTGGAAAGCCCACGAGTCGCCGGGAAGCGGCGCCCGCCCCAACCTCACCGGTCGGGCTCGGGGTCCTTCAGCCAGTTCACCAGCTCCGTCGAGAACGCCACCGGGTCCTCCTCGTGCGGGAAGTGCCCGAGGCCGTCGAACAGCCGCCAGCGGTACGGCGCTTCGACGTACTCACCGGATCCCGCCGCGCTCCTCGTGCGCATCACGGGGTCAAGGGATCCGTGCAGATGCAGCGTCGGCACCCGCACCGGACGCTTCATGCGCCGGTTGAACTGGATGCCGTCGGGACGCGCCATCGACCGCACCATCCAGCGGTACGGCTCGATCGAGCAGTGCGCCGTCGAGGGGATGCGCATGGCCCGCCGGTACGTCTCCACCGCGTCGTCGTCGGGCAGTCCCGGCCCGGACCAGTCCCGCACCAGACGCCCCACCAGGGCCGCGTCGTCGGCGATCAGTTGACGCTCCGGCACCCACGGCCGCTGGAAGCCCCACACGTACGAGGCCGCGGCCGTCTGCTTGCGGTCCGACAGCATCGCCGAGCGCCAGCGCCGCGGATGCGGCATCGAGGAGACGGCGAGGCGGCGCACCAGTTTGGGCCGCATCACGGCCGCGGTCCACGCCAGGTATCCGCCCAGGTCGTGTCCGACGATCGCGGCGTCCGGCTCGCCGAGGGAACGTACGACGCCCGTGATGTCGAGCGCGAGGTTCGCCGGGTCGTAACCGCGGGGCGTGCGGTCGCTGCCGCCCACGCCCCGCAGGTCCATCGCGACGGCCCGGAAGCCCGCGTCGGCGAGCGCCACCAGCTGGTGCCGCCACGACCACCAGAACTGGGGGAAGCCGTGCAGGAGAAGGACCAGCGGCCCGTCGCCCATCTCGGCGATGTGGAAGCGTGCCCCGTTCGCGGCAACGTCCCGGTGGGTCCAGGGCCCCTCGATGCGTACGACTGAGCCGGGGGGTTGGGCCGATGGGGCGGCGGGGTCCGTCATGAGGACGAGCGTGCCACAGTCGCTCCCGTCTCACCGACTCGGACCTCGACGGCACCCGCAGGGCTCACCGGGCGGGGATGCGGCTTGACGTTCCCCAGTACGGCAGCCGTCTGTTTGGCCGATGCGGCGACCTTCTGCGGGCCCTTGCCCTTCTTGGCCTTCTTCGCGAAGACGACGCCGATCAGCGCGAGCACCCCGGCCACCAGCACATTGGCGGCGAAGGACAGCACGAAGCAGATCGCGAGGTTCCAGTCGCTCCAGGTGCGGATGCCGTAGGCGAGCGCGAAGCTCAGCATCGGCAGCGAGAAGATGAGGACCGCGCCGGCCGCGGCGAAGGCTCCGCCGCCGACCGCACCGCGCTTGACGTCCTGTCGCAGCTGGGCCTTGGCCAGGGCGATCTCGTCGTGCACCAGCGCGGACATCTCGCCGGTCGCCGTGGCGACCAGTTGGCCGAGGCTGCGCTCGGCGCCGACGGGGCCGTCGGGTGAGCTCATCGCGTTCTCCCCTTTTTCTCTTCTGATCTCTTCTGGATATGTCTGCTCAGATCATGCCGGACCGTTGCCGTCCTTGCGTTCCCCACCCGAGACTTCGGCAAGCCTGCGATGCTCCGCGGCTTTCTTCTCATAGATGGCGGCCATCCGCAGGTGGTAGTCCGGTTTGTCCATTTCGTAGATGTCGGGGATGCCGTCGAGGTCGTCGTCGCGCTCCTCGTCCTCGCACAGCTTGCGGTACTTGGTGTTGCGCATCTTCAGCAGAATCCCGGAGAACACCGCCGCGATCAGCGAGCCCGTCAGGACGGCCGCCTTGATCTCGTCCGTGAGCAGCGGGTCCTCGGTGAAGGCGAGTTCGCCGATGAGCAGCGAGACGGTGAAGCCGATGCCGGCCAGGGAGGCGACCGCGAACACGTCGGGCCAGGCCAGGTCCTCGTTCAGCTCGGCCTTGGTGAAGTGGGCCGCGAGCCAGGTGCCGCCGAAGATGCCGACCGCCTTGCCGACCACCAGACCGAGCACCACGCCGAGCGTCTCCGGCCTGGTGAACACATCGCCAAGAGCCCCGCCCGAGACGACCACACCCGCGCTGAACAGCGCGAACAGCGGCACGGCCAGGCCTGCGGAGAGGGGCCGTACGAGATGTTCGACGTGCTCGCCGGGGGAGTGCTCCTCGCTCTCGTCCTCCTTGTGGCAGCGCAGCATCAGGCCCATGGCGACGCCCGCGATGGTGGCGTGGATGCCGCTGTTGTACATCAGGCCCCAGATGGCGAGCGCCAGCGGCACGTAGATGTACCAGCCGCGCACCCGCTTCCTGAGCAGGAGCCAGAAGACCGCGAGGCCGAGTACGGCGCCGCCGAGCGCCGCGAAGTTGAGGTCACTGGTGAAGAAGACCGCGATGATGAGGATCGCGAAGAGGTCGTCGACGACGGCGAGGGTGAGCAGGAAGGCGCGCAGCGCGGACGGCAGCGCGGTGCCGATGACCGCGAGGACGGCGAGCGCGAAGGCGATGTCGGTGGCGGTCGGTACGGCCCAGCCGTCGAGCGAGCCGCCGCCCACGGTGTTGGTCAGGAAGTACACGAGCGCCGGCACGGCCATGCCGCAGAGCGCCGCGACGACGGGCAGCGCGGCGGCCTTGGGGTCGCGCAGATCGCCCGCCACCAGCTCGCGCTTGAGCTCGATGCCCGCCACGAAGAAGAAGACGGCGAGCAGTCCGTCGGCCGCCCAGTGCTGGATGGACAGGTCGAGACCGAGCGATCCGGGGCCGATGTGGAAGCCCCGTACGGACTCGTAGGAGCCGCCGGCCGTGTTGGCCCAGATCAGTGCGGAGACCGCGGCGACGAGCAGCAGCACACCGCCGACGGTCTCGGCGCGCAGCGCCTCCGCGATGAAGTTCCGCTCAGGCAGCGAGAGGCGGCCGAGAACCTTGCGGTTGTCGTGGGGGGCGGGCGCGGTCACGAGAGACGACCTCCGGTCGGGCGGGCAGGGCAGAGCACATGCCGACCAGACTTCCCGGCGCACCTAGGTTCTTCGCGTCGCGTCATCGGGTCGCGACGCTGAACCTTGTCGCGACGTTGACGCGATCCTTAGCTTACCTAACGTACGCCCGGACCTATCCGGTGATCTTCACCTTAAGCACAAAAGGGCCGCCCGGCGCGCTGCCGGACGGCCCTTCGTGCGTACGTGAATCAATGCCGGGCGGCCGTCAGTCCTCGCTCGGAGCGGCCGGCAGCTTCGTCTGGATGAGGTCCATCACGGTCGAGTCGGTGAGCGTGGTGACATCGCCGAGCTCACGGTTCTCCGCGACGTCCCGAAGGAGACGGCGCATGATCTTGCCGGACCGGGTCTTCGGCAGCTCGGCCACCGGAAGGACCCGCTTCGGCTTGGCGATCGGGCCGAGCGTGGCGCCCACGTGGTTGCGCAGCTCCGCCACGAGCCCCTCGTCGTCGGCGTTCGCCGTGCCCCGCAGGATCACGAACGCCACGATGGCCTGGCCCGTCGTCTCGTCCGCCGCGCCCACGACCGCCGCCTCGGCGACCGCGGGGTGCGAGACGAGCGCCGACTCGACCTCGGTGGTGGAGATGTTGTGCCCGGAGACGAGCATCACGTCGTCCACCCGGCCGAGCAGCCAGATGTCGCCGTCCTCGTCCTTCTTGGCCCCGTCACCGGCGAAGTACCGGCCCTCGAAGCGGGACCAGTACGTGTCGAGGAAGCGCTGGTCGTCGCCCCAGATGGTGCGCAGCATCGACGGCCACGGCTCGGTCAGGACGAGGTAACCGCCGCCGCCGTCCGGCACCTCGTTCGCCTCGTCGTCGACGACGGTGGCGGAGATGCCCGGCAGGGCACGCTGGGCGCTGCCCGGCTTGGTCTCGGTCACGCCCGGCAGCGGCGAGATCATCATCGCGCCGGTCTCGGTCTGCCACCAGGTGTCCACGATGGGGCAGGCGTCGTTGCCGATGTTCTTCCGGTACCACATCCACGCCTCGGGGTTGATCGGCTCGCCGACCGACCCGAGCACCCGCAGGCTGCTGAGATCGAACTTCGCGGGGATGTCGTCGCCCCACTTCATGAACGTGCGGATGGCCGTGGGCGCCGTGTACAGGATGGAGACCTTGTACTTCTGGACGATCTCCCAGAAACGCCCCTGGTGCGGGGTGTCGGGGGTGCCCTCGTACATCACCTGCGTCGCGCCGTTGGCCAGCGGGCCGTACGTGATGTACGAGTGGCCGGTGACCCAGCCGATGTCGGCCGTGCACCAGTAGACGTCGGTCTCGGGCTTGAGGTCGAACACGGCGTGGTGGGTGTACGCCGTCTGCGTGAGGTAGCCGCCGGAGGTGTGCAGGATGCCCTTCGGCTTACCCGTGGTGCCCGAGGTGTAGAGGATGAAGAGCGGGTGCTCCGCCTCGAAGGCCTCGGGGGTGTGCTCGGCCGGCTGCTTCTGCGTGATCTCGTGCCACCACACGTCGCGGCCCTCGGTCCACGCCACGTCCTGACCGGTGCGGCGCACCACGAGGACGTTGCGCACGCCGTCGACGCGGCCCACGGCCTCGTCCACGGCGGGCTTGAGCGCGGAGGGCTTGCCCCGGCGGTAGCCGCCGTCGGCGGTGATGACGACCTTGGCGTCGGCGTCCTCGATACGGGTGGCGATGGCGTCCGCGGAGAAGCCGCCGAAGACCACCGAGTGGGCGGCGCCGATGCGGGCACAGGCCAGCATCGCGACGACCGCCTCGGGGATCATCGGCAGGTAGACGGCGACGCGGTCGCCCTTCTGGACGCCGAGCTCGGTCAGGGCGTTGGCCGCCCGGCTGACCTCGTCCTTCAGCTCGGCGTAGGTGATGGCCCGGCTGTCGCCGGGCTCACCCTCGAAGTGGATCGCGACGCGGTCGCCGTTGCCCGCCTCCACGTGGCGGTCGACGCAGTTGTACGCGACGTTGAGCTTCCCGTCGGCGAACCACTTGGCGAACGGGGGGTTCGACCAGTCGAGCGTCTCGGTCGGCTCCGTGTCCCAGGTCAGCCGACGGGCCTGCTCGGCCCAGAAGCCGAGCCGGTCAGCCTTGGCCTGCTCGTACGCCTCCGCCGTGACGTTGGCGGCGGCTGCCAGCTCCGCCGGCGGCGCGAAGCGACGCTCCTCCTTCAAGAGGTTGGCCAGGCTTTCATTGCTCACGACATCTCCCTTGCGCTGCTTTGCCGGGGGCGACCGTTGTGTCCGAAGCCACAGCTCATCAGACACAACCCGTGGTGACAAGGGGCTGCCGAAAATTGGTTTAGACCTTTACCCGGAAGGCATCCGCTAGACCTTGATCCGCGCTGTGGGCGCCACCTGATCGAAGACCTCGTCGGGCAGTTGCTCGGCGCCGGTCCCCTCCGTCAGCAGATAGGACTGCGCCTCTCCGACGTGGAAGTACATACCGTGCAGCTCAAGATCACCTTCGGCAAGTCGGCGCGCCACCGACTCGTGCGCCTTCAGGTGTTCCAACTGCTGGACCACGTTGGTGAGGCAGAGCTGCTCGACCGCGTCGGCGGGCGCGCGTCCGGCCAGGCGCGCCCATGACCTGTCCTGCGCGCCCATCCGCTCCAGGCTCGGCAGGCCGTGCCGCAGCCACCGCTTCAACGGGGTCTGGGCGCCGCCGGGCGGTGTGTTGAGCAGCGCCTGCATGGCACCGCACCCGGAGTGCCCGCAGACGGTGATGGACCGTACCCGCAGCACGTCGACCGCGTACTCGATCGCGGCGCCCACCGAATCGTCCCCGCTCTCGGCACCCGGCACCGGCACCAGATTGCCCACATTGCGTACGACGAAGAGGTCACCGGGACCGCTCGACGTGATCATCGAGGTGACGACCCGGGAGTCCGCGCAGGTCAGGAAGAGCTGTGCGGGCTGCTGCCCCTCACGCGCGAGCCTGGCGAGCTCGCCGCGCACATGCGGTGCGGTGTTCCGCTGGAACGCGCTGATCCCGCTCGCCAGTTGGTGCGAACTGGGCCGCGCCGCCTGCTCCTCCTCCTGCGGCCGGTCGCAGTGGTGGTTGCGCCACGGGGTCCAGGGCCGGCAGCAGGAGTGCGCGGCACTGCCGGGCTCGGCGATACGGGTCCCGGAGCGGCCGGTGATCTCGACACTGCCGCCGTGCGCGGCATGCGCGTCCTGCCAGCACTGCAGCGATTCGTACGCGGCGTGGTCCATGAAGGAGCCGTCCAGTTCCACGATCACCTGGGCGTCGTGCGGGACGAGGTGCAGCGTCCGGCTGAGCCGCGGCACCGCGAGGAAGGTCAACTGCCCGCGCACGCGCACGTGATGGACGCCGTCCACCTCGCAGTGGGTGATCCGGGTGCGGGCGAGCCGGTGCAGCGAGACGGCCACGGCGACGGCGACGCCGAGTGCCACGCCTTCGAGGACGCCGAAGGTGACCACGCCGAGGGTGGTCACGGCGTAGACGAGGATCTCGCGGTGGCGGGTGATGGTCCGGATGTGGTTGAGGCTGACCATCTGGATGCCGACGGCCATGACAAGGGCGGCGAGGGCCGCGAGCGGGATCAGCTCCAGGACGGGGACCAGGAGCAGCGCGGCCACCACTACCCAAACGCCGTGCAGCATCGTGGAGTTCCTGCTGACCGCGCCCGCGCGCACATTGGCCATGCTGCGCACGGCGACTCCGGCGACGGGGAGCCCGCCGAGCGTGCCGGACACGATGTTCGCCGCGCCCTGGCCGAGCAGTTCGCGGTCGAGGTCGGAGCGGCGCACGCCCTGGTGCAGGTCGTGCTGTCCGGCGACGACCTTGTCGACGGCGACGGCGCCGAGGAGCGACTGCACGCTGCACACCAGGGTGGTGGTGAGCACGGCGGCGATGAGGCCGAGGACGGGTCCGTCCGGCAGCCCGGCCAGTGCGTGGCTGCGCCAGGACGGCAGGTTCACCTTGTCGACCCCGAGCCCGCCGAGCGAGGCGGCGGCGGTCGCGGCGGCGACGGAGACGAGGGCCGCGGGCAGAATCCGGGCGATACGCCCTGCCCGCCCGGGGATCCGCGGCCAGAGCAGCAGGATCGTCAGGGTCAGCACGCTGATCGTCAGGGCGGCCGGGTGGAGGTCGGCCAACTGGGCGGGCAGCGCGCTGACGTTGTCGAGCACGGAGCTCTGCGGGGTGCCGCCGAGCACGATGTGCAGCTGGGCCACCGCGATCGTGACGCCGATGCCTGCCAGCATGCCGTGGACGACGGCGGGGCTGACGGCGAGCGCGGTGCGGGCCACGCGCACGCACCCGAGGCCGAGTTGGGCGAGTCCGGCGAAGACGGTGATGGCGCAGGTGGTCCGCCAGCCGTACTGCTGGATGAGATCGGCGGTGACGACGGTCAGCCCGGCGGCCGGGCCGCTGACCTGGAGCGGTGATCCGCCGAGCGCTCCGACGAGGATGCCGCCGACGGCGGCGGCGACGAGGCCCGCCTGGAGCGGTGCCCCGGTGGCGAGGGCGATGCCGAGGGACAGCGGCAGGGCGATCAGGAAGACGGCGACCGACGCGGAGAGGTCGGCGCCCGCGATGCGGAACCTCTTGCCGGGTGGCGGGGCGTGGGGCTTGTGGGCGCGGGGTGGGTGAGCCGAGTCGGTGGGGCGTGTGGGGACGCAAGCAGACATGTTTCCCGTCTCCTCCGGGGCAGCGCGGTCGCGGAACAAGGGGTCCTCCGGAGTTCTCCGGAGGGCGGGTCGCGGCCGTGGGTCACGGCGTGCAGCGGCGGGATTTCTCAACTCTCGGTAAACGGATCGTAATCCAGAGTAAAGGGTTCCAAAGGCTTTTCGGCGCAAATGGGGTAATGAATCACTCTGCTGAGTGAATAAAAAATCTTATCGGCTTGTCGTACAAATACGTTTTGGGCTCCGTGTGAAGTTGAGGCCGTTCTGTCCCTACTTGCACGGAAGAAGGTGGGCGGAAGATGGCCGCCACCCGGAGGATTGCCGCGAGCCTCACCGCCCTCGTGGCGTGCACAGCGGTACTGGCAGGCTGTGCCGACAGCGGCTCCGGCGCCAAGAAGGGCGCCCAGGGCCCGAAGAAGGCCGCCGGAGCCCTGGCCCCCAAGAGTCCCGTCCGCATGATCGGCGACGGCTCCACGTCCTTCACCGGGAAGCAGCCGCACCTGCCCCGGCCCGCCCGCCTGAAGCCGGGCCAGAAGCCACCGCAGTTCGTGGTCTTCTCCTGGGACGGGGCGGGCGAGGACAGCCAGAAGCTGTTCTCCCACTTCCGCAAGGTCGCCAAGCGGAACAACGCCAGCATGACGTACTTCCTGAGCGGCGTGTACATGCTCCCGGAGGGCAAGCGCAGGCTCTACAAGCCACCGCAGCACATGGCGGGCAGCTCGGACATCGGCTTCAACGACCGCAAGGGAATCAAGGACACCGTGGAGCAGCTCCGCGGCGCCTGGCTCGAGGGCAGTGAGGTCGGTACGCACTTCAACGGCCACTTCTGCGGCGCCGGGCGCGGGGTGGGGGAGTGGTCCGTCGAGGACTGGAAGAGCGAGATCAGGCAGGCCAAGTCCTTCGTGAAGGCGTGGAAGACGAACACCGGATTGAAGAAGGCGCAGCCCCTGCCCTTCGACTACGACAAGGAGCTGGTCGGGGCCCGCACCCCCTGCCTGGAAGGCCAGAAGAACTTCATGCGGGCCGCCCGCGAGCTCGGCTTCCGCTACGACACCAGCGGCGTCAACAACCAGGTCTGGCCCAAGAAGAAGGAGGGGCTGTGGGATCTGTCGATGCAGCTCGTCCCGGTCCCCGGCCGCAAGTTCGAGACGCTGACCATGGACTACAACTTCATGGTCAATCAGTCCGGTTCGACGTCGCACGGCGACCCGTCCATGCACGAGTACTGGGGCGACCAGATGCGGGACGGCCTGCTCCAGGGCTTCAAGCGCGCCTACAAGGGCAACCGCGCGCCGCTGATCATCGGCAACCACTTCGAGTCCTGGAACGGCGGCACGTACATGCGGGCCATCGAGGAGACCGTCGAGCGGGTGTGCACCAAGCCCGGCGTGCGCTGTGTCTCCTTCCGCCAACTCGCTGACTGGCTCGACGCGCAGGACCCGAAGACGCTGGCGAAGCTGACCGGGCTTCCGGTCGGCAAGGCGCCGAAGGAGGGCTGGGCGAGGTTCCTCTCCGCCCAGCCCGCACCGGCCCCCAAGGGGGTCCCGGGCGCTCCGGCGGTCAAGCGGTAGCACCCTGCGGCCATCCTGCGGCCTGCTCAGGCCGTCGCGGTCATCCGCTCGCGCAGGACGAAGTCGGGGTCGACCTGGGCAGCCAGGTCGGCCCCGGTCCTTTCGTTGCCCCAGCTCTGCGCGTTCTTCAGGTGGAAGTGGACCATCTGGCGCGTGTACCGCTCCCAGTCCCGTCGTTCGTACGAGGCGTCGACGGCGTCCTGAAGCGCCTGCAGGGAGCGGCGGTTGTCGTCCTCCAGGAGCTCGAAGCGCGGCGGGTGCCCCTTCTCCATGGCGCGCACCCAGTCCGAGTGCCCGACCGCCACCAGCAGGTCGTCACCGACCTGCTCGCGCAGGAAGTCGACGTCGTCCTGGCCCTGCACCTTGTTGCCGACGACGGCGAGGCTGACGCCGAAGTCCCGTGCGTACTCCTTGTACTGGCGATAGACGGAGACCCCCTTCTTCGTCGGCTCGGCCACCAGGAACGTCATGTCGAAGCGCGTGAACATGCCGGAGGCGAAGGAGTCCGAGCCTGCGGTCATGTCCACGACCGCGTACTCGTCGCGGCCGTCCACCAGGTGGTTCAGGCAGAGCTCCACCGCTCCCGTCTTGGAGTGGTAGCAGGCGACACCGAGGTCGGCTTCGGTGAACGGCCCGGTGACCATCAAACGCACGGCGGCGTCGTCCAGTTCCACGGTGCGGGCGCACGCGTCGTACACCGGGTTGTCCTCGCGCAGCCGCAGGAGCCGCGAGCCGTCACCGGGCGGCGTCGTCTTGATCATCGTGTCGGCGGAGGCGATCCGTGCGTTGGAGCCCCGCAGGTACTCCTTGATCAGAGGCAGTCGGGCGCCCAGAGCGGGCAGCTCGGCGGCCGCGGCCTCGTCGAGACCCAGGGCCGGGCCCAGGTGCTGGTTGATGTCGGCGTCGACGGCGATGACGGGGGCGCCGGTGCCGGCGAGGTGGCGGATGAAGAGCGAGGACAGCGTGGTCTTGCCGCTGCCGCCCTTTCCTACGAAAGCGATTTTCATAACCACGAAGCGTAGTCGCTCGCATACGTTGAGTGCTCGACCCGCGTGAAGAAGACCACTCCTTCGTGGAGGGCGGCCCGGGAGTACGTAGGGTCGTACTCATGAGTACGACAGCTGATCCTTCCCCGGGCTCCGGATCCGGCTCGAGCATGGGAGACCCGCTCGCGGCCCTCGGGGGCCTCCCGGGCGTGGCCGACTCCGTGGACTCCGTGCGCAAGGCCGTGGACCGGGTCTACGGGCACCGGATCATGCGGCGCCGCAGCAACGAGATCACTTCCGAGGCGGCGCTGCGCGGCGCCCGAGGTTCCGCGGCGCTCTCCGGCGCCGACTGGGCACTCGAAGAGGTGCGTCGGCGCACCGACTTCAGTGGTGACGGCGAGGAGCGTACGGTCGGCGCGGCCCTGCGGCTGACCGCCGAGGCCGGTCAACTCCTGTCCATCTGGCGGCAGTCGCCGCTGCGGGTCCTGGCGCGCCTGCACCTGGTCGCCGCGGCCGGCTCCGCCGAGGAGGCGGGGCGCCCGCGGCTGGCCGGTGAGCCCGTCGACGAGCCGCTCGTCGAGCTTCCCCTGCCGGACGCGGACGAGGTGGCGGGCCGCCTTGAAGGCCTCTCGCGGCTGATCATCGCGGGTGGCTCGGCGCCGGCCCTCGTGACGGCGGCCGTGGTCCACGGCGAGCTGCTCAGCCTGCGTCCCTTCGGCTCGCACAACGGCCTCGTCGCGCGGGCCGCCGAGCGCATCGTCCTGGTGGGCAGCGGTCTCGACCCGAAGTCGGTCTGCCCGGCGGAGGCGGGGTACGCGGAGCTGGGGCGGGCGGCCTACGTCGCGGCCCTCGACGGCTACGCGTCAGGGCGGCCGGAAGGCATGGCGGCCTGGATCGCCCACTGCGGTAAGGCGGTGGAGCTCGGCGTCAGGGAATCCACGGCCGTCTGTGAGGCGCTGCAGCGCGGCGCGGCCTAGAGGGGCTGAGGGCGGCACGCCGGAAGGGCCTGAACAGGGTTGCGGCGGTACGGAATCCGTACCGCCGCTGGCATGTTCACCGGGTTACCAAGCGTCCTCGAAGTATGCCCATCAGGTCGGGAACGTTGCCCGTCACCTGGTGCGGCTGGCCCGTAATCGACGGGTCGACGTCGCGTGGGTGCTCGGTGTTCATGCTTCGGTCCGTGGGGCCTTACTGCGTTTAAAGGTGATCCTCTCGGATGTCCTTGGTCTCGCGGGCCGTTGACTCCTTTGTACTCCAGTCCACGGATAAGCGGAAGTGCTGGCCACACTTCTTTACTTTTAGGTTCAAACAGGTGTGAATCGGGCGCTGGACTTTCGTGCGTTTCCGACCGGTCTCCGCACGGCTCTCCGGCGGCCTGTCGCCTCGCGGGTCAGCTCGCCGTCGCCCGGCGCCGGCTGGCGAACCAGACGAGGCCCGCCGTCGCCGCCGCCGCGCCCACGGCGGCCGCCGCCACGACGGCGGGGCGGGGCGGCGCGGGAAGGCGCTGCTTCAGGCGGACCGGACGGTGGAAGTCGAGGATCGGCCACGCGCGCGTGGTGGCCTCGCGGCGCAGTGCGCGGTCCGGGTTGACCACGAAGGGATGGCCGACCGACTGCAGCATCGGCAGGTCGGTCGCCGAATCGCTGTAGGCGTAGCAGCGGTCGAGGTCGTACCCCTCCGTCCGGGCGAGCTCCTTGATGGCCTCCGCTTTGGTGGGACCGTACGCGTAGTACTCCACCTCACCGGTGAAGCACCCGTCGTCCCCGACGACCATCCGGGTCGCCACCACCCGGTCCGCGCCGAGGAGTTCACCGATCGGCTCGACGACCTCGGCGCCCGAGGTGGAGACGATGACGACGTCGCGGCCCGCCGTGTGGTGTTCCTCGATGAGGGAGGCGGCCTCGTCGTAGATGATCGGGTCGATCAGGTCGTGCAGGGTCTCGGCGACGATCTCCTTGACCTGCTGCACGTTCCAGCCGCGGCACAGCGCCGAAAGGTACTCGCGCATCCGCTCCATCTGGTCGTGGTCCGCGCCGCCCGCGAGGAAGACGAACTGCGCGTACGCGGTGCGCAGTACCGCTCTGCGGTTGATCAGGCCGCCTTGGTAGAACGACTTGCTGAAGGTGAGCGTGCTCGACTTCGCAATGACCGTCTTGTCCAGGTCAAAGAACGCGGCAGTCCGAGGCAAGGAGTGGTTTTCCACGAGGCCGAGCATAGGCGCCCACCATTCGGCGTAAGCTGAGGCGCGTGGGTTTGCCTGAGAAGGCTCTCGGGTACACCATGGAAGTCACGGATCGTTCGCGACCGTGCTAACCCGGTCTGGCTCCTCCCCCCCCGAGTCGGACCGTGGGGACGACCCCCGCTCTCCCCCCCGGCGGGGGTCGTCGCATGTCCGGATGGGTTTTTGAACCCTCCGCTGATCCTCTTCCAGTCCTTGAGCGGTCCTCATCCCCGTCTCGACCTTCGCTCGGGCTGCCCAAGGTTCGTCACCGTGTGTAGTCGTCGCGCTGCTCTGCGGAAGTCGCCACCAACTCCGTGAGATGTCACTGGTATGGGTGACCGGGATATTCACAGGCGCCGGCTTGTCCACAGTTATTGACCAAGATCCACACCATTTTCCACACCACCGCACGCTGATTCCGCCCGTTCCACTCGCGAAGTCCAGGGCCGGATTGCTTTGTGCCGGCTCTTCGCGGAGGCGGTACGAGGCATTCACAAGGGGCTTGAGGTGTGAGGGGGATGGAGACCGTGGGTGGAGTCATTTCACGTGACGGGGCCGCGCCGGCCGGCGCACGGCAGGGCGGACCGCTGATCGTCACGGAGGACGTGGAGCTGCTGGACGACCTGCTGCGGCTGTGCGCCGCGGCCGGAGCGCTGCCGGAGGTGCACCACGGAGGGCCCTCGCGGAGGGACAGCTGGGACTCGGCCCCGCTCGTCCTGGTCGGGGACGACGCGGCGGACCGGGTCCGCGGGGCCGCGCGGCGGCGCGGAGTCGTGCTGGTCGGACGGGATCAGGACGACCCGGACGTCTGGCGGCGGGCGGTGGAGATCGGAGCCGACCAAGTGCTGCTCCTGCCCGACGGCGAGCAGTGGCTCGTGGACCGCATCGCCGACGTGGTGGAGGGCGTGGGACGGCCCGCGCTCACCATCGGCGTCATCGGCGGCCGCGGTGGCGCCGGGGCCTCCACCCTGGCATGTGCCCTTGCGGTCACGGCGGCGCGGTCCGGGCGGCGCACGATGCTCGTCGACGCGGACCCGCTGGGCGGTGGCCTCGACGTACTCCTGGGCGGTGAGAGCGCCGACGGACTCCGCTGGCCGGCGTTCGCCGCCTCACGCGGCAGGGTCGGCGGTGGAGCACTGGAGGAATCGCTCCCGGAACTGCACGCGCTGCGCGTCCTGAGCTGGGACCGGGGAGAGGCGGTCACGGTCGCTCCGGAGGCCGTGCGCGCGGTCGTGGGCGCCGCCCGGAGGCGTGGCGGTGTGGTGGTGGTCGATCTGCCCCGCCGGGTGGACGAGGCGGTCGCCGAGGCGCTCGCGCAGGTCGACCTCGGCCTCCTGGTGGTGCCCGCGGAACTGCGGGCGGTGGCGGGCGCGCGCCGGGTGGCCTCGACCGCGGGCATGGCGCTGCGGGATCTGCGGGTGCTCGTCTCGCGCGGCGCCGGGGCAGCGGGAACCGGTGGCCTCGACCCGGAGGAGGTCGCGCGCCTGCTCGGGCTGCCGCTGGCCGGCGAAGTGCCCTGGGAGGCCGGGCTGGCGTCGGCGCAGGCAGCGGGGACGCCACCCGGGGGAGCGGCACGGGGACCGCTGGCGCGGTTCTGTACGGCCTTCTGGGACCGGCTGCCGGTCGACGCCGCGGGAGCGGGCGTATGAGCGCGGTGGTCGGGGCCCGGATGCTGGAAGGGGTCCGCCAGTGGCTCGCGGAGAACGGCACGGAGCCGACACCGGCCCGGGTCGCCGAGGCGCTGCGCGCCCAGGGCCGGGTGCTCGGGGACACCGAAATCCTCGGCGCGGCCGCCCAACTGCGCTCGGAGCTGGTCGGGGCGGGTCCCTTGGAGCCGTTGCTCGCGGACGACTCGGTGACCGACGTGCTGGTCTCCGCGCCCGACCGGGTGTGGGTGGACAGGGGCGGCGGCCTGGAGCTCACGGGCGTCACGTTCCGGGACGCGGCTGCGGTGCGGCGGCTCGCGCAGCGACTCGCGGCAGTGGCGGGCCGGCGTCTCGACGACGCGAGGCCCTGGGTGGACGCACGCCTCCCGGACAGCACCCGGTTGCACGCGGTGCTGCCGCCGGTGGCCGTGGGCTCGACCTGCCTCTCCCTGCGGGTCGTGCGGCCCAGGGCGTTCACCCTCGCGGAACTGGTCGCCGCGGGGACGGTGCCGCCCGGTGGCGACGGTTTCCTGCGGGCCCTGCTCGACGCCCGGCTGTCCTTTCTCATCAGTGGGGGCACCGGCAGCGGCAAGACGACCCTGCTGAGCGCGCTGCTGGGACTCGTCGGCCCCAAGGAACGGATCGTTCTCGCCGAGGACTCGGCGGAGTTGAGGCCCGCGCACCCCCATGTGGTGCGTCTGGAGTCCAGGCCCGCGAACCAGGAGGGGGCGGGGCTCGTCGGCCTGGACGACCTGGTGCGGCAGGCGTTGCGAATGCGGCCCGACCGGCTTGTCGTCGGCGAGGTGCGGGGCGCGGAGGTGGTGCATCTGCTGGCTGCGCTGAACACCGGGCACGAGGGCGGCTGCGGCACGGTTCATGCCAACGCCGCGGGGGACGTGCCTGCCCGCCTTGAGGCATTGGGGACGGCTGCGGGGCTCGACCGGGCGGCTCTGCACAGCCAGTTGGCGGCCGCGCTGTCCGTGGTGATCCATCTCGTGCGGGACAGGGCGGGCCACCGCCGTATCGCCGAGGTGCACGTCCTGGAGCGGACCGAGTCCGGCCTGGTGGTGACGGTACCGGCGCTGCGGTGGGGCCGGTCGGCGTTCACCCGCGAGCCGGGCTGGGAGCGACTGAGCTCCCTGCTCGCGGGCGGGGCCTGGAGTGATGGCCGGTGAACTCCTCGATGTGGGCGGCGGCGCTGTGTGCGGGAAGCGCGGCCTGGCTGATGGGCCGACGGAACCGAGAGGCCAGGCGACTGCGATCGCTGCTCGGACCGGACGGGCCGCGAACGGGCCGGACCCCGCCCTGGCACCGGCTGCGGGCAGCGGCCCGCGTACGCCACGAATGGTGGTGCCTGGCGGCCGGGGTGGCGGCCGCGATCCTGGCGCAGTCCGTGGTGCCGCTGGCTGTGGGCGCGGCAGGGGTGCCGCTGGCGGCGCGCGTGCGGCGAGCTCGTGACGCGCGCAGGGACCGGCAGCGGCGTGGCGACGCGGTGATCGCGCTCTGCGGCGAGCTCGCGGGGGAGGTACGGGCAGGTCGGCAACCCGGCGAGGCGCTGCGGCTGGCCCTCGACGAGGCCGAGTCGGGCGAGGGCGGTGCCGGTGCTTCGCGGAGCGCGGTGCTGGCCGCGGCGCGGTTCGGCGGGGACGTGCCGGGGGCGCTGCGAGAAGCGGCCCGCGAGCCAGGCGCCGAAGGCCTCCTCGGGCTCGCGGCGTGCTGGCGGGTAGCGGTGGACCGCGGCGCGGGGCTCGCCGCGGGGCTGGAACGCCTGGAGGGGGCACTTCGCGCGGAGCGTGACCAACGAGCCGACCTGCGAGCCCAGTTGGCTGGCTCCCGGTCGACCGCCGTGATGCTCGCCGGGCTGCCCGCCCTGGGACTGCTGATGGGCAGCGCACTGGGGGCGCAACCGCTCCGGGTGCTGTTCCACACGGGGCCGGGTCTTGTGTGTCTGGCGGCGGGCGGAGCGCTGGAAGCCGGCGGGGCGTGGTGGGCGCTGCGGATCGTACGAGGGGCGGAGGAGCGATGAACCTTGTCCACAGCCTGGGGGTAGCCGTGTGGGGTGCGGCGGCGGTGTTCTGGCTGGTACTGACGGCGCTGGCCGCACGACGCGAACGGCGACTGCGGCTACGGGCGGGACGAACGCTGCACAGGCAAGAACCGCCCACACGCCGCCGACCACGAAGCCCGAACCACTGGCCAAGAACATGGCACTGGCTGCTGACGGCCGGCACGGCGAGCGCTGCCTACGCCCTGGTGGGCGGAGTCCCGGGCCTGCTGGCCGCAGCGGCGGCCGGCTACGGCACCTGGCGCCGCAACCAGCGGACGCGCGCCTCTCCGTTCAACCCGGGAGATGGCCCGGAAGAGGAGAGCACGACAGCCGAAGCAGCCAGACAACTCCCGCTGGCGGCCGACCTCTTGGCGGCGTGCGTAGCCGCGGGGGCGAGCCCGGTGGCGGCGGCTCAAGCGGTGGGGGAGTCCCTGCGGGGCCCGGTCGGCGCGCGACTGGCGCGCGGCGCGGCGGAGGTGCGGCTGGGCGGCGAACCGGCCGAAGCATGGCGCCAGTTGGGAGCGCTGCCGGGCGCCGCTCCGCTGGCCCGGCTCCTGGAACGGGCCGGCGAGTCCGGAGCGCCGGCCGCGGCCCCGGCGGCCCGCCTCGCAGCGGACGCCAGGGCGGACCGGGGCCGGACGGCGACGGCCGGGGCACGCCGGGCGGCGGTCCTGATGACGGCGCCCGTGGGCCTGTGCTTCTTGCCGGCGTTCGTCGCGGTCGGGGTGCTGCCGGTGGTGATCGGGATGGCGGAGGGCCTGCTGAAGACGGGCTGATCGGCGGCGCTGTCCGGCAACAGAGCTAATTCTCAAGGAGGTTGAAATGCTGCAGAAGAAGAAGATGCAAGGAGAGGCGACACGAGGGCTCACGTCGGAACGACGTCGGCGTCCGTGGAGCTTCGCGGGTCTGCGAGGGCTGAGGTGGCGGGCCGGTGCGCTGGACGGGGACACGGGGATGGTCACGTCCGAGTACGCGATGGGCCTGATCGCGGCGGTGGGCTTCGCCGGGCTGCTCTACAAAGTGGTGACGAGCGGGCAGGTCAAGGCGGCCCTGCAGGCGGTCGTGGAGAAGGCGCTCGATGTCCCGTTCTGACGTGGTGCGAGGGTTCCGGAGCGTCCGACTCCGGGACCGGTCGCCCTTCTCGGACCGGGGGTTCGTGACGGCGGAGGCGGCCGTGGTGCTGCCGACGCTGGTGCTGTTCACCATGGCGCTGATCTGGACGTTGCTGGCGGCATCCGCGCAGATCCAGTGTGTGGACGCGGCTCGGGCCGGTGCCCGGGCCGCGGCCCGGCAGGACCCCGAGAGCGCGGCCGTGGCGGCGGCACGCCAGGCGGCGCCGCGCGGGGCGAGCGTCTCCGTGCGGCACGAGGGCGACCTGGTGCGGGTCGAGGTGGCGGCGGACCCGCCGGGCCTCGGGGTGCTTGGTCTGGGGCTGCGTCTGCGGTCCGAGGCAGTGGCGTTGGCGGAGGAGACGGTGGGGGTGGACGTATGAGGGCCGGAAGGTGGTGCGAAGAGGGCCGGGATCGCGGGGCCGCCACCGTGTGGGTGGTCGTCGTGATGGCCGTGCTCGGCGTGGTCTGCGGCGCGGTGCTCGCGATGGCTCAGGTCGTCGTGGCCCGGCACCGGGCGGGCGGCGCGGCGGATCTGGCGGCGCTGGCTGCGGCGGACCGGTGGGCGGAGGGTTCCTCCCACGCGTGTGAGGGAGCCGTTCGGGTGGCCGAGGAGCAGGGGGCGCGGGTCCTGCGGTGCGTGCTGCGTGGGCAGGTCTCCGAGGTCGCGGCCACCTCTTCGGCCGGCCCCTTCTCCGCCACGGTGAGGTCCCGGGCGGGCCCGGGCCATCCGCCTCCGCGGGCCGTGCCTCCGCCAGTACGGGGGCGTCACGCCTCCCTGCCCTCGGCAAGGGCGGCTGCGTGGGGGCCTCCCCCGGTTCCCCGCTCGCGGTACGAACAGGCCCGCCGCTTCGCGGCGGAGATATCCCACCCACCCACCCGTTTGCCCCGCGACGTATGGCGGGAGTAGGGGCCGGGGGGGGTGGGGGTTAGCCGTGGCCATCCGCAGGAGTAAGGGCGGGGGGCGTTTATCCGCGACGTACGGCGGGAGTCGGAGCGGGGCGTTTGCCCCGCGACGTATGGCGGGAGTCGGAGCCAGCCGCCCCCACCGGCCGGCAGTCGCCCGAGCGGCCCGAGGGGGCGTGGGGGTATGTGCGCACGGAGCACCGAGCATGCTCTGGCGTCTTTGTCCGTGCAGCGTGACGCAGGGATGGCGAGTACGCACATACCCCCACGTCCCCGCCCCCCCACCACCGGACACCAGGCGCCCCCGCCCAAGCGCAGCCGCCTACGCCCCCGCCCCCTTCAGCAACACCGAAAGCAACCGAACCGCCCCCCGCTTGTGCAGCGGATCGTTGCCGTTGCCGCACTTGGGGGACTGGATGCACGAAGGGCAGCCCGCCTCGCACTCGCACGAGGCGATCGCCTGTCGCGTGGCCGTCAGCCACTCACGCGCCGTATGGAAGGCGCGCTCGGCGAAGCCCGCCCCGCCTGGGTGGCCGTCGTACACGAAGACCGTGGGAAGGAGCGTGTCCGGATGCAGCGGTATGGAGACCCCGCCGATGTCCCACCGGTCGCACGTGGCGAACAGCGGCAGCATGCCGATGGACGCGTGCTCGGCGGCGTGCAGCGCCCCGCCGAGGATCTCGGGATTGACGCGGGCGGCGTCCAGTTGGTCCTCGGTCACCGTCCACCACACGGCCCGGGTGCGCAGCGTACGGGGAGGGAGGTCCAGCTTCGTCTCGCCGAGCACCTCGCCGGTGATGAGTTTGCGACGCAGGAAGGAGACGACTTGGTTGGTGACTTCGACAGAGCCGTAGCAGAGGCGCCCGGCGCCCCAGGGGACCTCGGTGTCCGTCTCCAGGATGGAGATCGCCGTGGTGTCGCGCGCGGTCGTGGAGTAGGGCGGTACGGCCTCTTCGACCAGGGCCACCGAGTCCTCCAGATCGAGGTGGCGCACGAGATAGGTGAGCCCCTGATGGAGGTGGACGGCGCCTTCGTGGACGGTGGTGTGGGCCGCGGACGCGTCGACCGTGCCGAGCAGCCGGCCCGTGCCCTCCTCGACGATCTGGACGGGCTTGCCGCCCTCGCCGCGGATGTCGGTGAGGTCGGCGGCCCGCTCCCGGCGGGTCCAGTGCCAGGCCTTCGCTCGGCGACGGAGTAGCTTCGCGGCCTCGAGCTGGGGGAGGAGTTCCTCGGTGGTGGGGCCGAAGAGCGCGAAGTCCTCTTTGACAAGCGGGAGTTCCGAGGCGGCGGCGCAGAGGTGGGGGGCGAGGACGTACGGGTTGTCGGGGTCGAGGACCGTGGACTCCACGGGCTGCTGGAACAGCGCCTCGGGATGGTGGACGAGATAGGTGTCCAGCGGATCGTCGCGGGCGACGAGGACGGCCAGGGCGCCCTGGCCGGACCGCCCCGCGCGCCCGGCCTGCTGCCAGAGCGAGGCTCGCGTACCCGGGTAGCCGGCGATGATGACCGCGTCCAACCCTGAGACATCCACGCCGAGTTCGAGGGCGGTGGTGGCGGCGAGGCCGAGGAGTTCGCCGGAGTGCAGGGCGCGTTCGAGGGCGCGGCGCTCCTCGGGGAGGTAGCCGCCGCGGTAGGCGGCGACACGCCGGACGAGGGAGCGGTCGACCTCGGCGAGCCGTTCCTGGGCGATGACGGAGATGAGTTCGGCGCCGCGCCGGGAGCGTACGAAGGCGACGGATCGGACGCCTTGGAGGGTGAGGTCGGTGAGCAGGTCCGCGGTCTCGGCGGTGGCGGTGCGGCGGACGGGGGCGCCCTTCTCGCCGTGGAGCTCGGTGAGAGGGGGCTCCCAGAGGGCGAAGACGAGGTCGCCGCGGGGGGAGGCGTCGTCGGCGACCTCGCGCACGGGCACTCCGGTGAGGCGCTCCGCGGACGCGGCGGGATCGGCGGAGGTGGCGGAGGCGAGGAGGAAGACGGGCTCGGAGCCGTAGCGGGCGCAGAGGCGGCGCAGCCGGCGCAGGACCTGGGCGACGTGGGAGCCGAAGACGCCGCGGTAGGTGTGGCACTCGTCGATGACGACGTAGCGCAGGGCGCGCAGGAAGGCGGACCAGCGGGGGTGGGAGGGGAGGATCCCGCGGTGCAGCATGTCGGGGTTGGTCAGGACGTAATTGGCGTACTGGCGGACCCACTCCCGTTCCTCGAAGGGGGTGTCGCCGTCGTACACGGCGGGGCGTACCGCCTTGCCGAGCGGGCCCGCCAGCTCGCGGACGGCCCGGCGCTGGTCGGCGGCGAGGGCCTTGGTCGGGGCGAGGTACAGGGCGGTGGTGCCGCGGCCGTTGGGGGCTTCGGAGCCGTCGAGGAGGGCGGAGAGCACGGGGGTGAGGTAGGCCAGGGACTTGCCGGACGCGGTGCCGGTGGCGACGACCACGGATTCGCCGTCCAGGGCGTGCTCGGCGGCCAGCGCCTGATGGGCCCAGGGGTGCTCGATGCCTGCGGCTCGGACGGCGGATATGACCTCGGGGCGGATGCGGTCGGGCCAGACTGCATACCGGGCCTCACGTGGGGGCAAGTGCTCCGTATGAGTGACGCGCGATGCACGGCTCGGCCCCGCGGTGAGCCGGTCAAGGACGGTCCGCGGGGACGTGTGTGCCGGGGCGCCCGCAGAGGGTCCTCCGGGAGGGGAAATTTTGGCCATCGGCATCGAGTGTGTCACTGGCGGGATGGACAATGGTCCCAAGGCGTCGTGCGCGCCTACCAGTAAGTGATTGAATGCCATCGCGGCTGGCGATCCGTCCTGGGGGCTCTGCCGAGGTGTCCCGAGGGATGACCGCTCGATAGCAAGGTGCTGGAGGATCCGTGGACCTGTCCCTGTCGACCCGTACCGTCGGCGATCGTACGGTCGTCGAGGTCGGTGGCGAAATCGATGTATATACCGCGCCCAAGCTGCGCGAGCAGTTGGTCGAGCTGGTGAACGACGGCAGTTTTCATCTTGTCGTCGATATGGAGGGCGTGGACTTCCTCGACTCCACCGGGCTCGGCGTGCTGGTCGGCGGCCTGAAGCGGGTGCGGGCCCATGAGGGCTCGCTGCGCCTGGTCTGCAACCAGGAGCGCATTCTCAAGATCTTCCGTATCACCGGTCTGACCAAGGTGTTCCCCATTCACACCTCGGTCGAGGAAGCGGTCGCCGCCACCGACTGAGTGGCGGTCGACCGGAAGCCGGACCTCCCGGGCCCTGGGCCCGGGGTTGGCAGTACAGCAGGGGACCGGGCCTGCGGCCCGGCCCCCTGACAGCACGTGCGTATGTCGAGGGGGATGCATGGCCACCGTTGAACTCCGCTTCAGCGCGCTGCCCGAGCACGTCAGGACCGCCCGCCTCGTGGCGGCCGCGGTGGCGCGCAGGGCCGGAGTGGACGAGGCCGTTCTCGACGAGGTCAGGCTCGCGGTCGGCGAGGCCTGCACGCGCGCCGTCGGGCTGCATCAGAGCAGCGGCGTGACGGAGCCGGTGCGGGTGGCGCTGATCGAGGACGAGAAGCAGTTCTCCATCGAGGTCGGCGACGAGGCACCCCGTGCGGCCCCCGGTGACCGGGCGCCCGGCGTGGGGCTCGGCGACGGCGACGACGCGGAGGGCGAGGACGAGATGGGCCTCGCGGTCATCAGCGGGCTCGTGGACGACGTTGAGGTCACGGCCGGCGAGTCCGGCGGCCTCATCCGCATGAGCTGGCCGACGACTCCGGCGCCGCTCGTCCCCTGACGGGCCTTGATCCGCCCCGCCTCATCTCTGCCTCGCTTCGCATCCGACCCGCCTCAACCTGACCGTTCCGGGGCACCCGCATGTCCCGGCCCGACGCCAGGCCCTGGTCGACACCCTCGCCGACGTGACGTGACCCACTCGGGTCACGCCCGCGCGCCTGACCCGTCCCGGTCCCCGCCCCTTGGCCCCGTCCAGCACTGAGCCCGGCCCCCTTCCGGACTGACCTGGACCGACCCAGACACGCCCGGCAGACTCCCAACCTTCCTGGACCAGTTCTCGCCGCGCTCCTGCCGCGCCTCCGCCGCACTCTCGCGGGCGCCCCCGCCGCGTTCCGGCCCCATCCAGGCCCCATCCCCCCGCCCAGCTCCCTGGTGGCCTCTTCCGGGCATCTTTCGGGCCTCTTCCCGGCCCCCTCCACCCCCGGCTCTCCCCGAATCCTCTCCGAGCCTCCCCGCGTCACTCCACCCCACCGACCTTCGGCGCCCCGCCGCCCCCATCGCGCTCCCGCTCGCGGCCTCCCAAGGGGCCGCCCGGCACCACGGTGAACAGGACCTTTTCCTTTTCTGATCAGCTATTTACCTAGATCGACGAGTCGGCGTCTCCATGCGTCAACGGTTTTGAGGCATTACCGCTTTTGGGGTCAATCCTCGTGCGCGATCATTTGCTGAGAAGCAATCTCAGGTCAATTCCGTTTGTGGCGCTCTGTTTTGATCAGGTTCCGCTCCCTACAATCCGTCCACATCTTGAGCTCAGCCCAAGCGCCAAGGAGGACGAATGGCGGGGCTTTCTACCCCTCATCAGTTTGACCACCCCTCAACCTTCGCAGCCGCAGTCCTGACAGATGACAATCGCCTCATCGTGATGGTCGTCGCGGCCGTCGCACTCGCGGCGCTCGTCGTCGCGGGCGTACTGGTCCGCCAGGTGCTCGCGGCAGGTGAGGGCACCGACAGCATGAAGAAGATCGCGGCAGCGGTCCAGGAGGGCGCGAATGCCTATCTGGGACGACAGTTGCGCACTCTCGGCGTATTCGCCGTCGTGGTGTTCTTCCTGCTCATGCTGCTGCCCGCGGACGACTGGAATCAGCGCGCCGGACGATCGATCTTCTTCTTGATCGGTGCGGCCTTCTCGGCGACCACCGGCTATATCGGTATGTGGCTCGCCGTACGCAGCAATGTGCGCGTCGCAGCCGCCGCCCGAGAGGCCACCCCGGCGGAAGGTGAGCCGGAAAAGGATCTCACCGCCGTCTCGCACAAGGCCATGAAGATCGCTTTCCGCACGGGCGGCGTAGTCGGCATGTTCACGGTGGGGCTCGGTCTTCTGGGCGCCTCCTGTGTGGTGCTCGTCTACGCGGCCGACGCGCCGAAGGTGCTCGAAGGCTTCGGCCTCGGCGCGGCGCTGATCGCGATGTTCATGCGTGTCGGCGGCGGCATCTTCACCAAGGCCGCCGACGTCGGCGCCGACCTGGTCGGCAAGGTCGAGCAGGGCATTCCGGAGGACGATCCGCGCAATGCCGCGACCATCGCCGACAACGTGGGCGACAACGTCGGCGACTGTGCCGGTATGGCCGCCGACCTCTTCGAGTCGTACGCCGTGACGCTGGTCGCCGCGCTGATCCTCGGGAAGGTGGCGTTCGGTGACTCCGGGCTCGCCTTCCCGCTGATCGTCCCGGCCATCGGCGTCGTGACCGCGATGATCGGCATCTTCGCGGTGGCGCCCCGGCGCTCCGACCGCAGTGGCATGAGCGCGATCAACCGCGGGTTCTTCATCTCCGCGTTCATCTCGCTGGTGCTCGTGGCCGGGGCCGTCTACGCGTACCTCCCGTCCTCGTACACGGACCTGGACGGGGTCACCGACGCGGCGATCAAGGGCCACGACGGCGATCCGCGGGTGCTCGCGCTCGTCGCCGTGGCCATCGGCATCGTGATGGCCGCGCTGATCCAGCAGCTCACCGGCTACTTCACCGAAACCAACCGGCGTCCCGTCCAGGACATCGGGAAGACCTCGCTCACCGGCCCGGCCACCGTGGTCCTGGCCGGTATCTCGCTCGGTCTGGAATCGGCCGTCTACACCGCGCTCCTGATCGGGCTCGGCGTGTACGGGGCGTTCCTGCTCGGCGGTACGTCGATCATGCTCGCCCTGTTCGCGGTCGCGCTCGCCGGTACGGGGCTGCTGACCACGGTCGGCGTCATCGTCGCCATGGACACCTTCGGACCCGTCTCCGACAACGCGCAGGGCATCGCGGAGATGTCCGGCGACGTCGAGGGCGCGGGCGCGCAGGTGCTCACCGACCTGGACGCCGTCGGCAACACCACCAAGGCCATCACCAAGGGCATCGCCATCGCGACCGCGGTCCTCGCGGCGTCGGCGCTCTTCGGGTCGTACCGCGACGCCATCGCGGAAGCGGCCAAGGACGTCGGCGAGAAACTGGGCGACGGCGCGCCGATGAACCTCGTGATGGACATCTCACAGCCCAACAACCTGGTGGGGCTCATCCTCGGCGCCGCGGTCGTCTTCCTCTTCTCGGGGCTTGCGATCAACGCGGTGTCGCGGTCGGCGGGAGCCGTGGTCTACGAGGTGCGGCGGCAGTTCCGCGAGCATCCCGGGATCATGGACTACACCGAGGAACCGGAGTACGGGCGCGTCGTCGACATCTGCACCAAGGACGCGCTGCGCGAGCTGGCCACGCCGGGTCTGCTCGCCGTGCTCACCCCGATCGCGGTCGGGTTCTCGCTCGGCGTCGGCGCGCTCGGCTCGTTCCTGGCGGGCGCGATCGGCACGGGCACCCTCATGGCGGTCTTCCTCGCCAACTCCGGCGGTGCCTGGGACAACGCCAAGAAGCTCGTCGAGGACGGCCACCACGGCGGCAAGGGAAGCGAGGCGCACGCCGCGACCGTCATCGGTGACACGGTCGGCGACCCGTTCAAGGACACCGCGGGCCCGGCGATCAACCCTCTGCTGAAGGTGATGAACCTGGTGGCGCTGCTCATCGCGCCCGCGGTCATCAAGTTCAGCTACGGGGACGACGCCAGCGTCGGCGTGCGGGTGCTGATCGCGGCGCTCTCCATCGCGATCATCATCGGCGCGGTCTACGTCTCCAAGCGGCGCGGTATCGCCGTCGGGGACGAGGACAACGCCGAGCGGGTGGCCAAACCGGTCGACCCTGCCGTGGTCTCGTAGCGGAGACTTCGTCACTCCTGGTCGGGCTCTGCCCAACGTGCGGGCGGACGGCGCTTTTTGAGGCGCCGTCCGCCCGTCGCCGTGCGCGGGCCGGTGGGTGCGCGGGGCCTCGTGAGCCTTCTCTCGCATGCCGTGCGCCGCTTGGTGCAAATGGCTGCAATAGCGGCAGTACCGGTCCCCCGACATGCGGTTGTCGCCCAGTTGGCGTGTAAGTTCCGGGGCCGAGAGCCACGGAAGGGACCAATCCGGTGAACAAGAAGCTTGCAGCCGCACTGTCCGGCGGTGCGGTACTGGTACTCGCTTTGTCAGGGTGCAGCAGCGACGACGGCGACGAGAAGCTCGACAACTGGGCCAAGAAGGTCTGTGACTCGGTCCAGCCCCAGTCGAAGAAGATCGCGGACGCCAACGCCGCGATCCAGAAGGAGACATCCGACAACAGCTCCCCGTCCGACGTCCAGAAGACCGACTCCAAGGCGTTCAAGGACATGTCCGACGCCTACAAGTCGATGGGCAACGCCGTGAAGAGCGCGGGCGCGCCGCCGGCCGACGACGGGAAGAAGAAGGCGGACGACGCCGTCAAGGAACTCAACTCCATCTCCAAGTCGTACGGGGACCTGAAGAAGCAGGTCGACGGCCTGGACACCAAGAACCAGGCGGACTTCGCGGACGGCCTCAAGGACGTCGCGGGCGAGCTGGACAAGCTGAGCAAGAGCGGTAACGAAGCGCTGGAGAAGCTGCAGGAGGGGGAGGTCGGCAAGGCGATGGGCAAGCAGGACAGCTGCAAGAGCGCGTCCGCCACGCCCTCCGCCAAGAGCTAGCCCCGGCGCCCCAGCCCCAGCCGCCAAGGCGAGTCCCAGCGCTCCGGCCCCAGCCGCCAAGAGCGAGCCCCGGCGCCCCGGCCCCAGCCACCAAGAGCCGTCCTCGTGCGGCTCTGTACGTTCCTGACGTCCTCGGGCGTTCCTGACGTCCTCCGAGCGTTCCCGACGCCCTCGGCGCCACACACGGCGCCGAGGGCGTCGGCGCGCCGGGCGGGCCACAATGGGGGAGTGAGTAACGCCAGCCTCCCCCTGCCCTCGTCCGACCACGCCGCCTCCCTGCGGGAGGCCCTGCTCGGCGCCGACTTCACCGCTGACGGGCTGCTCGAGCTGCTCGGGGCGCCCGCGTACACCGCGCTCGCCCGCAGCGAGACCGTGCCCGCGCTGCGGGCCACGCGCGGGGACGGGGCGCTCGCGGCGCTCGTACGCCTCTTTCTGCTGCAGGAATCCGTGCCGCGCGCGCGCGTGGCGGACGTTCTGCCCGTCGACGCACTCCTGGAGAGCGGTTGGCTGGCCGAGGACGAGAAGAGCGCCGAGCGGGACGGTGCGCTGCGGGCGACCGTGGACGTGCGGCCGTACGGCGGGCCGAGCGGTGAGGACTGGTTCATCGTCTCCGACCTCGGGTGCGCGGTCGGCGGCGCCGGCGGCATCGGCAAGCACGAGGAAGGCGTCGTCCTCGGCGTCGGCGGCGCGTCCACGACGCTCGCGGGGATCACGGTGCGTATGCCCGTCGCGAGCGCCCTCGACCTCGGCACCGGATCCGGCATCCAGGCGCTGCACGCCGCGCAGCACGCCACGCGCGTGACCGCGACCGACCTCAACCCCCGCGCGCTGCGGTTCACCCGGCTCACGCTCGCGCTCTCCGGGGCCCCGGACGCGGACCTGCGGGAGGGCTCGCTCTACGGGCCGGTGGCCGACGAGACGTACGACCTGATCGTGTCGAACCCGCCGTTCGTGATCTCGCCGGGCGCCCGGCTCACCTACCGGGACGGTGGGATGGGCGGGGACGATCTGTGCCGGTCGCTCGTTCAGGAGGCGGGGGAGTACCTGAACGAAGGGGGGTACGCGCACTTCCTGGCGAACTGGCAGCACGTGGACGGCGAGGAGTGGCAGGACCGCCTGCGCTCCTGGGTGCCGCGCGACTGCGACGCCTGGATCGTGCAGCGCGAGGTGCAGGACATCACGCAGTACGCCGAGCTGTGGCTGCGGGACGCGGGGGACCACCGCACGGACCCCGCGCAGTACGCGTCGCGGTACGACGCGTGGCTGGACGAGTTCGAGGCGCGGGGCACGCGGGCCGTCGGATTCGGCTGGATCACGCTCAGGAAGAGCGGGGCCGCCGAGCCGTCCGTCACCGTGGAGGAGTGGCCGCACCCCGTCGAGCAGCCGCTCGGCGACACCGTGCGGGAGTTCTTCGAGCGCCAGGACTACCTGCGGACGCACGACGACGCGGCGTTGCTCGCCGGGCACTTCAAGCTCGCCGACGAGGTCGTGCAGGAGCAGGTCGGGCTGCCGGGAGCCGAGGACCCGGAGCACGTCGTGCTGCGCCAGAACCGCGGGATGCGGCGCGCCACCAAGGTGGACACGGTGGGCGCGGGGTTCGCGGGCGTCTGCGACGGCTCGCTGAGCGCGGGGCGGATCCTGGACGCCATCGCGCAACTGGTCGGTGAGGACCCCGTGTTGCTGCGCGACCGGACGCCGGCGCAGATCAGGCTCCTCGTACAGCAGGGCTTTCTGCTGCCGGTCGGGGAGTAGCGAGCCGGGCCGCGCGGGGACGAGCGGGCGAGGCCGTCCGTCGTTCACCCCGATTTCGCACTCCCGATTCCCGTACGTGTCAGCCTCCCCGCAGGGATTCCCGCCGAAGTCCGACCGGACATCCGGCAGGGCGTACCGCAAGGCGTCCCACAGGGGAATCGGCACGGGGAGGCAGACCATGGAGAGCGGACCGGCGATCTTCGCGGGGACGGTGTTCGCGCTGTTCGGCGCCGGACTGCTGCTGTGGACCGGTGCGCGTGTCGCGCACCGTGCCCCCGTCGCCCAGGGTGTGAGCCCCGTCGCATCGGTGACACTCGCCACGCTCGCCGGATCGGGCGCGCTGCTCCTCGGCGTGTGGTGCTTCACGAGGCTCTGACGCGGCCTCGGCAGCGCGGCGGACCGTGCCGTTCCGGTTGACCGGGCGGCCGTTCGACCAGGCCTCGGTCGTGCCGACGCCCCGCCGCCCCGGCAAGGTGTCCGATCCCCTCCGGGCCCGGTGAAACGCTCCCCTCCCGACCCTGCCGACGCTCCCCTCCCCACCCCGCGGACGCTCTCCTTCCGACCCGCAGGACACTCCGCTCCCGGTGATCACGCAGGTGTGGCCGGGCCTGTGGCCGGGCCCGGTGCCAAAACAGCGGGTCGCCACTCCGGGCGGCAGGAATGGCGGTAGTCGGGTTACCGTTCGAGTGGCCGTTGCGGGCTTTTCCCGTTTGACACGGGGGCGGGATGTACCGTCACACTCCGCAGCGACAGCGCAACGCAAGCCATGCGGGCACTGCCACCGCACTGCCGAGAGCAACGCCACCGCGCAGTGCCACCGAGCGTCGACCGGAGAGAAGAGCGAAGTTGTCCCCGACCAGCGAGACCGCACAGGGCGGCCGCCGACTCGTCATCGTCGAGTCGCCTGCCAAGGCGAAGACGATCAAGAGCTACCTCGGCCCCGGCTACGTAGTCGAGGCCAGCGTCGGGCACATCCGCGACCTCCCCAACGGTGCCGCGGAGGTGCCCGAGAAGTACACCGGTGAGGTGCGCCGCCTCGGCGTGGACGTCGAGCACGACTTCGCGCCCATCTATGTCGTCAACGCCGACAAGAAGGCCCAGGTCAAGAAGCTCAAGGACCTGCTGAAGGACTCCGACGAACTCTTCCTCGCCACCGATGAGGACCGCGAGGGCGAAGCCATCGCGTGGCACCTCCTCGAGGTCCTGAAGCCCAAGGTCCCCGTCCACCGGATGGTCTTCCACGAGATCACCAAGGACGCGATCCGCAGCGCCGTCGCCAACCCGCGCGAGCTCAACAAGCGCATGGTCGACGCCCAGGAGACCCGCCGCATCCTCGACCGCCTCTACGGCTACGAGGTCTCGCCGGTCCTGTGGAAGAAGGTCATGCCGCGCCTGTCGGCCGGCCGCGTGCAGTCCGTCGCCACCCGCCTCGTCGTCGAGCGGGAGCGCGAGCGCATCGCCTTCCGCTCCGCCGAGTACTGGGACCTGACGGGCACCTTCGGCACCGGCCGCGCCGGTGACGCCTCCGACCCCGCGCAGCTGGTCGCCCGCCTCACCACGGTCGACGGCAAGCGCGTCGCCCAGGGCCGCGACTTCAACTCCGTCGGGCAGCTCAAGTCCGACACCCTCCACCTGGACGAGGCGAACGCCCGCTCGCTGGCCGCCGCCCTCCAGGACACGGACTTCTCCGTACGTTCGGTCGAGTCCAAGCCGTACCGCCGCTCGCCGTACGCGCCGTTCCGTACGACGACGATGCAGCAGGAGGCGAGCCGCAAGCTCGGCTTCGGCGCCAAGGCGACCATGCAGGTGGCCCAGAAGCTGTACGAGAACGGCTTCATCACCTACATGCGTACGGACTCCACGACCCTGTCCGACACGGCGGTCACCGCCGCCCGCGCGCAGGTCACGCAGCTCTACGGCAGCGACTACCTGCCGGACAAGCCGCGCACGTACGCCGGAAAGGTCAAGAACGCACAGGAGGCGCACGAGGCGATCCGCCCGTCGGGTGATCGTTTCCGCACGCCCGCCGAGACCGGCCTGACCGGTGATCAGTTCCGGCTCTACGAGCTGATCTGGAAGCGGACCGTCGCCTCCCAGATGAAGGACGCGACCGGAAACTCCGTCACGGTGAAGATCGGCGGCCGCGCCTCCGACGGCCGCGACGCCGAGTTCAGCGCGTCCGGCAAGACCATCACCTTCCACGGCTTCCTCAAGGCCTACGTAGAGGGCGCCGACGACCCGAACGCCGAGCTGGACGACCGCGAGCGCAGGCTTCCGCAGGTCAACGAGGGCGACCCGCTCTCCGCCGACGAGCTCTCCGTCGACGGCCACGCCACCAAGCCCCCGGCCCGCTACACCGAGGCCAGCCTGGTCAAGGAGCTCGAAGAGCGCGAGATCGGCCGCCCGTCGACGTACGCGTCGATCATCGGCACGATCCTCGACCGCGGGTACGTCTTCAAGAAGGGGACGGCGCTCGTTCCCTCCTTCCTGTCGTTCGCCGTCGTCAACCTCCTTGAGAAGCACTTCGGCCGGCTCGTCGACTACGACTTCACCGCCAGGATGGAGGACGACCTCGACCGCATCGCCCGCGGCGAGGCGCAGGCCGTGCCGTGGCTGCGGCGCTTCTACTTCGGCGAGGGCGAGGGCTCCGGCAGCGCCGCCGAGGCGGGCAACGGCGACGGCGACCACCTCGGCGGACTCAAGGAGCTCGTCACCGACCTCGGCGCGATCGACGCCCGCGAGGTGTCGTCCTTCCCGGTCGGCAACGACGTCGTGCTGCGCGTCGGCCGCTACGGCCCCTACATCGAGCGGGGCGAGCGCGACTCCGAGAACCACCAGCGCGCGGACGTCCCCGACGACCTGGCGCCCGACGAGCTGACCGTCGAGTACGCGGAGGAGCTGCTCGCCAAGCCGAGCGGCGACTTCGAGCTGGGCGCGGACCCCGAGACGGGCCGCCAGATCGTCGCCAAGGACGGCCGCTACGGCCCGTACGTGACGGAGATCCTCCCCGAGGGCACCCCGAAGACCGGCAAGAACGCGGTCAAGCCGCGCACCGCCTCGCTCTTCAAGTCCATGTCGCTCGACACGGTCACCCTCGCGGACGCCCTCAAGCTGATGTCCCTTCCGCGCGTGGTCGGTGCCGACGCCGAGGGCGTCGAGATCACCGCGCAGAACGGCCGGTACGGCCCGTATCTGAAGAAGGGCACGGACTCGCGCTCCATCGACACCGAGGAGCAGCTCTTCACGATCACGCTGGAGGAGGCTCTGGAGATCTACTCCAAGCCGAAGCAGCGTGGCCGCGCCGCGGCGAAGCCGCCGCTCAAGGAGCTCGGCGAGGACCCGGTCAGCGGAAAGCCGGTCGTGGTCAAGGACGGCCGCTTCGGCGCGTACGTCACCGACGGCGAGACGAACGCGACGCTGCGGGCGGCGGACTCCGTGGAGGACATCACTCCGGAGCGGGGCTACGAACTCCTCGCGGAGAAGCGTGCGAAGGGCCCCGCCAAGAAGACGGCGAAGAAGGCACCCGCGAAGAAGACCGCCGCGAAGAAGGCGCCTGCCAAGAAGGCCGCCGCCAAGAAGACAGCGGCCAAGAAGACCACCACCGCGGCGAAGAAGACGACTGCCAAGAAGACGACCGCCAAGAAGACGGTGGCCGCGTCCAAGGCGGCTTCGGAGGACTGACCTCCACCGACCTGTCCAGTGCCGGGCGCCTCACTGGAGGCGCCCGGCACCGGCCTGTCCGCCCCTGAAACGGCACGTTCCGCCCGCAACTGGACCAGATGGACCAGACGGTCGTTTGTTCGGGTGGCTCGGCGGGGAGTCAGTCCGTCCAGATAGGCTGGACGGATGACGCGTGCCGAGCAGCCAACGGCCGGAATCCCGGCCCCCGACGACGCCCTGGTCGCAGATTCCCGAGAGCGTGCCGTCCGCGCCTTGCTGCGCGTACCCCAACTGAAGCGGCTGTGGAGCGCCCACCTCGTCGACAGTGTCGGCGACGCGCTCGCGCTCCTCGTTCTGGTGATCCTCGCGCTCCAGTCCGCCATCGCCGAAGGCGCCTTCGGAGGCGGTTACAGAGGGGTGGCCCTCGCCGTAACCGCGGTCTTCGGAGCGCGCGTTCTCGCGACGCTGCTCTTCGGAGCGGTGCTCCTCGGGCCACTCACCTCCCTCACCTCCCCGGACGGACCGCTCGACCGCCGCTGGACGATGGTCGGGGCGGACGGCGTGCGGGCCGCGCTGCTGATCGTCGCGCCGCTGTGGATCGACTGGACGCCCGACGACGCCCTCGCGGTGATCCTGGTGACGTCCTTCGTCGTCGGCGTCGCCGAGCGCTTCTGGACCGTCGCCAGGGAGAGCGCGGCGCCCGCGCTGCTGCCCGCGCCGCCCCTGGAGGGCGCGACGATAAGGCCGCTGCCGGATCACATGGACGCGCTGCGGCGCCTTGCCCTGCGTACGGGATTCGTCGCGCTGCCCCTCGCGGCCGTGATCCTCGTCGGCATCACGCTCATCGGGAACCTCCTCGGCGCCGGTCTCGACTGGTTCGACCTGCACCAGGCCGGGCTCGCGTCCTTCGTGGCGGCAGGACTCTTCGCCGCGTCGCTCTCGATCGTCTACTTCCTCGAACTTCCCGGTGCGCAGACGCCACGCGCGCGCAGCCCGCTCGAAGGGCTGCGCAGGCCGCGCACCGGCACCAGCACGGACAAGGGCCGCACCGGCGCCATCCCGCTCTTCGTCCTGGCCTGCGCCGCCGTCGCCGGAGCCGTCGCGGCTGCCGTCGCCGTCGCCGTACTGCACGCCAAGGACCTCGGCGGCGGACCCGTCACGTACGGCCTGATCGTCCTCGCCCTCACCGGCGGCACCGCCGTCGGCATCCGCACCGCGCCGTCCCTGCTGCCCCCGCTCTCGCGCCGCCGCCTGCTCGCGCTCGCCATCGCCCTCACCGGCGTGGCGCTGCTCGCCGCGGGCCTCGTGCCCGACGTGACGACCGTTCTGCTGCTCCTCGCTCTCGCGGGGGTCTGCGCGGGCGTCGCCGCGAACACCGGGCACGCGCTGCTCGACCAGGAGGTCGAGGACTACCGCAGGGCCCGCACCACGGAACACCTCCACGCCGTCGTACGTCTCACCCTCGCGCTCGGCGCGCTGGTGGCCCCGGTGGTCGCCGCGGCGATCGGCCCGCACCGCATGGTCAACGGCAAGTTCGTCTTCGACCACGGCGGCGCCGCCTTCACGCTGATGCTGGTCGGCGCGCTGCTGCTGCCGGTGGCCGCGATCGTCCTCGCCAAGGCCGACGACCGGCAGGGCGTCCCCCTCCGGCACGACCTCCTCGACGCGCTGCGCGGCGGCGACGACCCGGCGCAGGGCACCTGCGCCACCGGCTTCTTCATCGCCCTCGAGGGCGGCGACGGGGCCGGCAAGTCGACGCAGGCCGAGGCGCTCGCCGAGTGGATCCGCGCCAAGGGCCACGAGGTTGTCGTCACGCGCGAGCCGGGGGCGACACCCGTCGGCAAGCGGCTGCGGTCGATCCTCCTGGACGTGTCCTCGGCCGGTCTCTCGCACCGCTCCGAAGCGCTGCTGTACGCCGCCGACCGCGCGGAGCACGTCGACACGGTCGTGCGCCCCGCCCTTGAGCGCGGCGCCGTGGTCATCTCCGACCGCTACATCGACTCGTCCGTCGCCTACCAGGGGGCCGGTCGCGACCTGTCGCCGACGGAGATCGCCCGCATCAACCGCTGGGCGACCGGCGGCCTCGTACCGCACCTGACCTGCCTGCTCGACGTGTCCCCCGAGGCCGCCCGCGAGCGGTTCACGGAGGCGCCCGACCGCCTGGAGTCGGAGCCTGCCGAGTTCCACGCGCGCGTGCGCTCCGGTTTCCTCACCCTCGCCGCCGCCGACCCGGGGCGGTACCTGATCGTCGACGCCGCCCAGGAGCCAGAGGCGGTCACGACCGTGATCCGGCACCGGCTCGACGTCGTGCTCCCGCTCTCCGAGGCCGAGGTGAAGGCCCGGGAAGAGGCCCGCAAGGCCGCCGAGGAGGAGGCACGGCGCAAGGCCGAGGAAGAGGCCGCGCGCAAGGCCGAGGAGGAGCGCCAGGAGCGCGAGCGCCAGGAGCAGCTCGCCAAGCTCCGTGCCGAGGAGGAGGCGCGCAAGCGCCGCGAGCTGGAGGAGGCCCAGCGCCGCGAGGCCGAGCGCCAGGCCGAAGAGGCCAAGAAGCGCGCCGAGGAGGCGCGCCGCAAGGCCGAGGAGGAGCAGGCCAGGCTGCTGGCCGAGGAGAAGGTCCGGGCGGCCGAGGAGGAGCGGCGCCGCCGGGAGGCCGAGGAAGAGGCGCGGCGGCGGGCCGAGGCGGAGGAGCGGCGGCTCGAGAAGCAGCGGAAGGCCGAGGAGGCGCTGCTGCGGGCGGAGGAGGCGCGGCGGCTCGCGGCGGCTTCCGCGGCGGCGGCTGCGGCTGCGGCGGCTTCTTCGAGGTCGGTTCCTGCTGGGCCTGGTGGGCCCGCGTCCGGGCAGGGGTCTACGGGGTCGGGGTCTACGGGGTCAGGGTCTACAGGGTCTATGGGCCCTGCTTCCGAGCAGAAGGCCGCTTCTACGGAGCACCAGACCTCTTCCGCGGAGCACAAGGACTCCTCCGCGGAGCACAAGGGCTCTTCTACGAAGCACAAGGACTCCTCCACGGAGCAGCCCGAGACGGACAACGAGACCACCGTGGCCACGCCCGTCGTGACGCAGCCCGCAGGGGCGGCCGACGAGACGGCCGTGCTGCCCGCGGTCGGAGCCGAGAGGCCCGGCCCCGAGGACACCGAGGTGCTGCCTCAGCCGCCCGCCCCCGAGGGCGCCGCGGACGAGACGGCCGTGCTGCCGACCGTCTCGGAGGACAAAGTGCCGCCGGGTTACTTCAGGGACGAGCGGCCCGCCCAGTCGTCCGACAGCCCGAACGAGCGGACCCGGGAACTGCCCCAGATCGACGAGCAGGGAGTGCCCCGGCGGCCCCGCTCCGACTGGGCCGAGGAGACGCCGCTCGACGACCTGCCGTCGCTGGCGGACGAACTGCTCGGGTCGCACGAGGACGAGGGCGAGGGCGAGGACGAGGCGAGCCAGAACGAGGGCAGGCGGGGGCGCCGCGGGCGCAAGGGCCGCTGAGCCCCGCGACGGCCCGCGGCGCCGGGATTGTCAGTGGCGTCCTCCACAATGGGCAGTCCGGTGTGGGACCGGAACCCGGCGCCCGGGCCGGAGCAGAGCGCAGCGTAAGGCGGTGTGACCCCATGAGCGTGTGGGACGACCTGGTGGGTCAGGAGCGGGTGAGCGAGCAGCTGGGTGCCGCCGCTCGGGACGCCGACGCGCTGGTGACCGCGACCACCGCGGGCACCCCGCCGCCGGAGTCGTCGAAGATGACGCACGCCTGGCTGTTCACGGGCCCGCCCGGCTCCGGACGGGCCACCGCCGCGCGCGCCTTCGCCGCCGCCCTGCAGTGCACAAGCCCGGACCGCGCGCTGGGTGGCGCCCCGGGCTGCGGGTTCTGCGACGGCTGCCACACCAGCCTCGTCGGCACCCACGCCGACGTGGAAGTGGTGCGCACGGACATGCTGTCCATCGGCGTGAAGGAGACCCGCGAACTCGTCCGCAGGGCGCAGCTCTCGCCCGCTGTAGGACGGTGGCAGGTCATCGTCCTGGAGGACGCCGACCGCCTCACCGAGGGCGCGGGGAACGTCCTCCTGAAGGCCGTCGAGGAGCCCGCCCCCCGCACCGTGTGGCTGCTCTGCGCACCGTCCCTGGAGGACGTGCTGCCGACCATCCGTTCCCGTTGCCGGCACCTGACATTGCGTACGCCTCCGGTCGACGCGGTCGCCGACGTGCTCGTACGGAGAGACGGCATCGAGCCGGACGTCGCGGCGGCCGCGGCGCGCGCCACGCAGGGGCACATCGGTCATGCCCGGCGGCTGGCCACCGACCCGCGCGCGCGCGAGCGCAGGGCCGCCGTCCTGAAGCTGCCGCTGCGGGTCACGGAGATCGGCGGCTGTCTGAAGGCGGCGCAGGAGCTGATCGACACGGCGTCGGAGGACGCCAAGCAGGTCGCTGAGGAGGTCGACACCAAGGAGACCGAGGACCTGAAGTCGGCGCTCGGCGCTGCGCAGGGCGGCCGGATGCCGCGTGGCACGGCCGGCGTGATGAAGGAGCTCGAGGACCGGCAGAAGCGCCGCAGGACCCGGACGCAGCGCGACAGTCTGGAGCTCGCGCTCATCGACCTGACCGGGCTCTACCGGGACGTGCTGGCCCTGCAGCTGGGTTCGAGGGTGGCGATCGCCAACACCGAGGTGCAGGACATGCTGGAGCGGATGGCCCTGGGCACCTCGCCCGAGGCCACGCTGCGCCGCATCGAGGCCATCGGCGCCTGCCGCACCGCCCTGGACCGGAACGTGGCACCGCTGCTCGCGGTCGAGGCGATGACGGTGGCGCTGCGGGCGGGGTGACCGGGCGCGGGGCAGGCGGAACGTCCCCGGCAGGCTCCGGCCCGCGGTGCCGGATCAGCGGTGCCGGATCAGCGGTGCCGAATCCGCGGCGCCGGATCCGCGGTGCGGGATTGACCCAGTCACTCGTACGAGCGCCGTGAGTGATCGCCACCTCGCGGAGAGTTACCCTCGCGTGATGGACACCAGCCGTCGCGCCCGTCGCAGCCGTCACCCTTCGCTCCGCACGTGGGGCACTCTGCTCGTGACCGCCGGACTGCTCATCTCCGGCTGTTCGGCGAAGAGTTCGACGGCGGACGCCTCCTTGGCGTCGGTGTCCCGCTCGGTGCCGGCCGAGCTCGCCCCGTACTACGGGCAGAAGCTGCGCTGGCACGAGTGCGGTGTCCCCGGTTTCGAGTGCACCTCCATGAAGGCGCCGCGCGACTACGCCAAGCCCGCGACCGGCGACATCAAACTGGCGGTCGCCCGCAAGAAGGCCACCAAGAAGAGCGGCCGCCTCGGCTCGCTCCTGGTCAACCCCGGCGGCCCCGGCGGCTCGGCGATCGGCTACCTCCAGTCGTACGCGGGTCTCGGCTACCCCGAGGAGGTCCGCGCCCACTACGACATGGTGGCCGTCGACCCGCGCGGCGTGGCCCGCAGCGAACCCGTCACCTGCCTCGACGGCAAGCGGATGGACGCGTACACGCAGACCGACGTCACGCCCGACGACCGGCGCGAGACGGAGGACCTGAGCACCGCCTTCAAGGCGTTCGCGGCCGGCTGCGAGCAGCAGTCGGCCGACATCCTGCCGCACGTCTCCACGGTCGAGGCGGCCCGCGACATGGACGTCCTGCGCGCGGTGCTCGGCGACGAGAAGCTGTCGTTCGTCGGCGCCTCGTACGGGACGTTCCTCGGCGCGACGTACGCCGAGCTCTACCCCGCGCGGGTGGGCCGTCTGGTCCTCGACGGCGCGATGGACCCCTCGCTCTCCGCGCGCCGCATGAACGAGGAGCAGACCGCCGGTTTCGAGACGGCCTTCCGGTCCTTCGCGAAGGACTGCGTGGCACGCGGCGCGGACTGCCCGCTGGGCGACAGGAGCCCCGAGGACGCGGGCAAGCGCCTGAAGGCCTTCCTCGGCGAACTGGACGGCACGCCGCTGAGCACGGGCGACAGCAGTGGTCGGCAGCTCGGCGAGGCGCTCGCCACGACGGGCGTGATCGCCGCGATGTACGACGAGGCGGGCTGGCCCCAGCTGCGCGACGCGCTCACCTCGGCGATGAAGAACAGGGACGGCTCGGGCCTGCTCGCCCTCTCCGACGGCTACTACGAGCGGGACGGCGACGGAAAGTACGCGAACCTCATGTTCGCCAACGCGGCCGTGAACTGCCTGGACCTGCCGCCCGCCTTCAGCTCCCCGGACGACGTGAAGAAGGCGCTCCCCGCCTTCGAGAAGGCCTCCCCGGTCTTCGGCGACGGCCTTGCCTGGACCTCGCTGAACTGCACGTACTGGCCGGTGCGGGCCACGGGCACGGCACACCGCATCGAGGCGAAGGGCGCGGCCCCGATCGTGGTCGCGGGCACGACCCGCGACCCGGCGACCCCCTACCGCTGGGCGAAGGCCCTGGCCTCCCAGCTCTCCTCCGGCCATCTCCTCACATACGAGGGCGACGGCCACACGGCGTTCGGCCGCGGCAGCGAGTGCGTCGACTCGACGATCAACGCGTACCTCCTGAAGGGCACCGTCCCGAAGGACGGAAAGCGCTGCTCATAGCCCTGACGAGGGGCTGTGCGGAGCACCCCCGAAAACTGTGTAGACTTGGCCGCGTTGCCGATCGCACGATGGTGCGGACGGCGTGCCGCCTTAGCTCAGATGGCCAGAGCAACGCACTCGTAATGCGTAGGTCTCGGGTTCGAATCCCGAAGGCGGCTCCGTGGAAGCCCCAGGACTCACTCGCCGTGACCTGGGGCTTTTGCTTTTGGCGTTTCGGGTCTCCCGCGCAGGCCGTCAGCCGTGCCTTCGGTGCTACTGCGGCGACAGCGTCGGCTGGGGTACTGACGTGGGGGCCGATTCGGGCGTCGGGGCCAGTGGGGCCGGGCGGGCGAAGGACTGGCGGCAGTGGTGGACCAGTTCGCGCAGGGCCGGGTTTTCCGTGGAGGACCAGGCCAGGGAGAGGACGGGCTCGGTGTGGATGCCCTCGATGGGGCGGGTCGTCAGGCGGGGGCGGTGCTGGGCCACCAGGGACTCGGAGAGGATGGCGACGCCCAGGCCGCGGATGGCCAGGTCGGCGATCGCGCTGGGCGCGCCGGCCTGGAACGCGATCTCGATGTCGACGCCCGCCGCCGCGCACGCGTCGTCGAAGACCTTGCGCACCCCCGCGCCGGTCGGGAGGCTCACCACCGAGTGGTGGGCCAGGTCCTTCAGGGTCACCTGGGGCTGCTCGCAGAGCGGGTGGCCGACCGCCATCGCGGCGACCAGGGGCTCGCGGATGATCTCGTACGCCTCCAGGCCGGGCGGTGGCGTGCCGGAGGTGCTGACGAGGGCGAGGTCGGCGGTGCCCGCGCGGAGCCGTTCAAGGAGGCGGTCGGAGGTGTCCTCCAGCAGGACGATCTCCACGCCGGGGTGCCGGTGGTGGAACGCGGACAGTGCGTCGAAGAGTGGCGTGACCGTGCAGGCGGTCACCATGCCGACCACGAGCCGGCCCCGGACGAGGCCGTTCACCTCGTCCACCGCCTGACGGACGGCGTCGGCGGCGGCCAGCGCGGACCGGGCGTGCCGCAGTGCGGCGACCCCGGCGGGGGTGAGCCGGACGGTGCGGCCCGAGCGGTCGAACAGTGACGTCCCGAGGTCGTGCTCCAACTGCCTGATCTGGGCGCTCACTCCGGACTGGCTGATGTGCACGCGCTCGGCGGCGCGGGTGAAGTTCTCCTCCTCGGCCACTGCGACGAAGTATTCGAGCTGCCTGAGTTCCATGCCTCCTGATTCTAGTAATGGGGTGGGGGATCTGTGGGGGTTCTTGTTTCTTCAGAGGGGGTGCAGTAGGAGTTCAGTAGGAGGGTCTCTGTCAAGTCGTTTGAGGAATTTGGCTTGAAACCGCGCAGTCGGTGCTTGCGTGACACCTTCCGTAGTGGCTCCTTCAGGTACGCGGGCGGTAATTTAAGTGAACAACTATTTCAGGCTTCGGTGTGAGTGCTCGTGCGGGCTCGCCGGGGCGTCTTTCTCCATGCCCGATGCTGCCGAGACACCGCGCTGTCGGGCTACCGTCCGGCCGGCGCGCAGTCCGTTCCGCGCTTTCTACGAAGCATGTATCAGCATGTATCTAAATCAACCTGTGGGAATCGGCGATTCCGTTTCGTTGGGTGGCGCGTTCGAGCAGAGGGCGAACTCTGAACAGGGGGCGACGGGTTCATGTATGCGAGCGAGTCGACAGAAGTTGCGGAAGACGAGACGACCGGGAACGGAATACGAGACCACGTAAGAGAGGAAATGCGTGGGGAGAAGCCGTGGGAAGTGCGGCCGCACTCCCTGCCCGTGGAACGGGTCGCCGTCGACCTGCTCTGGTCGGCCGACTCGCCCCGCCTCGTCGGTGAGAACGTCGACCACATCCGGGTCCTCGCCGAGTCCGGGGCCGACCTGCCGCCCATCCTGGTGCACCGGTCCACGATGCGGGTCATCGACGGCATGCACCGGCTGCGGGCGACGGTGCTGCGCGGTGACCGGGAGATCGCCGTACGGTTCCTCGACGGGTACGAGGCCGACGTCTTCATCGTCGCCGTCCAGGCGAACACCACGCACGGGCTGCCTCTGACCCGGGCCGACCGCAACGCCGCGGCGACGCGGATCATCCATTCCCACCCGCAGTGGTCGGACCGCATGATCGCCTCGTTCGCCGGTCTCTCGCCCAAGACGGTCGGCAGCATCCGGCGCCGGCTCGGCGACGGGCTGCCCGCCGCGCCGGTACGGATCGGCCGCGACGGCCGGACGCGTCCGGTCAACAGTTCCGGGGCGCGCGCCGCCACGGGCGAGTTCATCCGGACCCATCCCGACGCCACGCTGCGGCAGATCGCCGGTGCCGCGGGGGTGTCCCGGTCCACCGCCCGTGACGTGCGCAGAAAGCTGGAACAGGACGACCTCGACCTGCCACGGCCGCGCGCCTCCCGGCAGGACGCGCCCGACCTCACGCCGGGCGCGACCGTACCGGCGCAGGTGGTGACCGGCCGCGCGACGACGCCCTCCGTGTCGGCCCGGGTGGCACCCGACCCCGTGGAAGGGGCGGCGGCGCCGGTGACGTCCGGGACCGTCGCGCCGGTCGCCGCGGAGCTGATCCCGATCCTGAAGCGCGACCCCTCCATCCGCTTCACCGACTCCGGCCGCCTGCTGCTGCGGCTCCTTGACGCGGCCACCCTCCCGCCGGACGAGTGGAACCGGCTCATCGAGAGCGTCCCCGCCCACTGCGTCGACATGGTGGCGGACGTGGCCCGGGCCTGCGGTGAGGTCTGGCTCAACGTCGCACAGGAAGTGGACAGCCGCGCCTCGCTGAAGTGAGCGTTCACTGAGGAGGGGGAGGGGGAGGGGGAGAGAGGGAGGGGCTTCGGCGCGTGTGCGTGTGTCCCTCGCTCCTCAGTTCCCGGCTCTCCAGCTGACTCGCTTCCGCGCGATCAGTCCCGTACCACCGTCTTCGTGCGCATCAGGAAGTCCGCGAGGTACCCGTCGTGCGGCAGCCCGGGGCGCATCCAGTGCGTCGGATGGTCGCCGACGTACAGGTTGGCGATGGTCGGTTCCGCAAGGAGTTGGTCCAGGAGTGGCTCCTGGCCGGTCAGGGCGGTGAGGACCAGGCTGTCCCGTAGCGGGGCGATGCCGTCGGCCGGGCGCCAAGGGGCCACCCATACGCAGGGGAAGGGGAGTTCGGCGCCCAGCTGCGGGGCGTCGGCGCGGTCGAGTTGATGGACGGCGGGGCGCAACACCGCGCTGCCGTCGCCCAGTTCGTCGGCGACCGTGTCCGCGCCCAGCCAGGCCCTGGCACCGGCGGCGCGGCGCTCCACGTATGCGGCGAGCGCCCGTGCGCCCGCGACCGGTTGTACGGGCAGGACGGCTTTCGGGTGCTCCGGCGGGAAACTGGGCAGCGCCGAGAACCGTTCGGCGAGTGCCTCGCACAGGGGGGCCGGATCGCCCTCGACCAGGATGGCCGTCGTGTTCACGCAGCCCGTGCCGCCGCGCCCGGCCACCGAGTCCACGAGGGTGTCGAGGTGGTCGCGCCAGTCGACGTCGGCCGTCAGGAGGATCTTGGAGCGGCCCGGGCCCTGGAGCAGGACGGTGGGGTCGGCGCCGTACTTGCGGACGACGTCCTCGCCGCCGTAGACCATGCCCAGGTCGGCGCCGCGCAGGACGGCGTCGGCGCCCGCGTGGTCGGTGGGCAGCAGTGTGATCTCGTCGTTCCCGAACCCCGCGGTGCGCAGCGCCGTGACGAGCCGGTGCGGGGTGAACGGCTCGCGGCGGGAGGGCCGGACCGCGACGCGGAAGCCCAGTGCGAGCGCCTCGGGCCACAGGCTGTGGGTGCCGGGGTGGTTGCCGGCCGCGTGGACGGCGAACACGTCGCCGCGCCGGGTGTGGACGGCCCGGCCGGACCGGGCGAGCGGGTCGCGCCAGTCGGTCACCGCGCCGGCGGGCCGCGCCTGCGCGATGCCGGACCCGATGTCCCGGAGCCGTTCGGCGATGCGGTCGACGGCCGAGGCGACCTCGGTGAGCGGGACGCCGCCGACACGGCTGACCAGCAGGCAGTACTCCGGCACGCTCAGGCCGGCGACGGTCCCGGTCGCGAACAGGTCGGCGGCCGCGGCGATCCGCCGTATCCGCGCGTCGGGCGGCGCGGATGCCGCGCGTCGCAGCGCGGACATCGTGCGGCTGGTGAACGGCGGTGGTACGAGGCTCAGTTCGGCGAGGGGGTGGCCGGTCACGTCCGTGACCGACTGACGGTTCCTGGCCCGGAACGCGCCGCGCGGACCGAGCGCGTCGAGCTGCATGGGTGCGTTGTCCGGTGTCTGTACGGGTGCGTTGTCCGCTGTCTGTGCCGGTGTGTTGTCCGGCGCCATCAGTACACCCCCTCGACCACGTCCTCGTTCTCGAACCTGGAGACGGGGGCGATGTCGGCCACGGAGTCGCCGGGCCCGCCGTCGAGCGGCTCGACACGGGTGGCGAGATCGCGTTCGAGGTTGTTGGGGAGCAGGAACGACTTGCTGATGTGGCTGGCCACCACTCGGCCGCGCTCCCCGTACGCCACCGGGCGCATCGTCTCCGGGTCGACGACCGAGAAGGTCACGTAGGGGCTCAGCGTGTCGAAGACGCAGGGGTCGTCGTCGCTGAGGCCGGGGCGTTCACCGGCGAAGCCCAGGATCATCGTGCTGCCGTAGTTCCCGGAGAAGACGGTGTCGGGGAAGATCTCCGTCCGGTACACCTGGCGGGAGTCCGGGTCGAGCTGGGTGCCGCCCCAACGGATCGCCCTTACCTTCTCGTTGATCAGTTCCACGAGATCGTCCCGCCGGGAGATCCGCTCCAGGACCGGTGGCGTGACGGTGAGGATGCCGATGTTCTGGGAGCGCAGTACGTCCGCCGCCTGGTCGACGACGTGCTCGGCGTAGTCGTCGGCCTCGCTGCCGCGGCCCCCGGATATCAGCCGCTTCACCCAGCGCGGGTCGAGGTCGATGGTGAACCCGTGGGTGCCGTGCGTGGTCGCCGAGCCCCGGAAGAACTCGCCGACGATGTGCGGGCCACTGGGAACGATTCCCAGCCAGTTTGCGCCCCGTGGGAAGCCGTGTGCGTCGAGCTGCTCGCTGGTCCAGGCCAGCAGGCGCTCACGCCAGTCGCCGAGCAGGACGACGCGTTTGGGGGCGCCGGTGGTGCCGCCGCTCTCGAAGACGCCCCGTACGTCCGGGTGTTCGCCGTAACCGCGCGGGATCAGGTCCTCGGCGGGGACGGTGCGCAGTTCGGCGGCGACGTTGGGGAAGCGTACGAGATCGGCGTGGCTGGAGATGTCGGTGCGCGGGTCGAAGTCCAGGGACTTCGCGCGCTCCAGCCAGTACGGAGAGCCGGTCTCGGGGCCGAAGTGCCACTCCATCGCGGCCTTGATGTATTCGTCGGGGTCGGGCCGGGTGCCGGGCGGGAGGTCGAGGACATCCCAGGTGTTCGACGTCATGTGGTCGTTGCCCTCCCGGCTATGTGGTCCATTTCGAAGTCGGTGCCGAAGTCGGTGTCGAAGTGCGGGCAGGAGTCCCGGAATTGGCGGGGAAAATGGATTGGAGCGAGGCTCGACAATTTTCCCCGTGAAAGAAAACCGTAGACATTGGAACCGGGGCCATTCCGTCGTGTCAACACCGGTCAGGCCCTCACATTCCGTCAGCGCCGACGGGATCGCCGATGACCTGACCCAGTGGCCGGCCGTCGGTCTCCAGGCCGGCGAAAGCGGGGCCCAGGGCCTGCAGCGTGGCCAGTTCGTGCAGGCCCTCCACCGTGCCCTCCGCCTCGAAGGTGACGCGCACGTCGGGCGGTCGGCCGATCAGTGCGAGCGCGGCGTTCGGCGGCATCTGGTCGAGCGGTGGCCGCTCGTGCTCCCAGAGCATCATCGCGCCCCACCGGTTCTGTTCGCGGTCCGCCAGATAGATCTTCAGCCGCAGGCCCGGCACCTTGGTCCAGTGGTCCAGCGTGTTCTCCCGCAGGTGCGCGCGCATCGAATCGATGGTCTGCGGCGTGCCGTCCAGATGCCACCAGGCGACGTCGACCCTCATCGGAACGCTCGCGTGGCGTGACTGTGCATGCGCGGAGTGTGACTGGAGGTGGGTCGTGTGGATCGCATGGGTGACATGGGTGCCTCCGTCTTCGGTGTGCGGGGTGGGGGAAGAGAGGGGAGGGGGCGGGCGGGCCGTCGGCAGGGGGCGGGCCGCTTGTCGGGGCAGTGATGGTACGGCGGGAGCGCCGAAGTGATGACTGAGGAATTCCTCAGTTGCCGCAGCCGCTCATGCCGCGAACCCGTCCACCCGCGCGTGCCGCGAACCCCGCCACCCGCGCGTGCCGCGAACCCGTCCAGCCGCTCGTGCCGCGTACCCGTCCACCCGCTCATGTCCCGAACCCGGCCACAGGACCGATCCAGATCCATTGCTTCTGGCAGCCAGAAGCAATGGGAGTTGGACTTGCCTGTTCCGCGCGACCAAGCTGGTCGGTGCTGGAAATCAGCTCTGAACGAGAGGCCCCCCTGTGTCCGAATACGAGAAGGCTTACAAGCCGGAAGACATTACGCGTCTGTTCGTGGAGCGCGCCAACAAGGGCGACGCGACCGGCGTCGCGGAGCTCTACGCGGAGGACGCGGTCGTCGCCTTCCCGCCCGGGCAGATCACCGAGGGGCGCGAAGCCATCCGCAAGCTGTGGGAGATGGCGATGACGCGTAACCCCAAGTTCGAGCCGGAGGAGCCCCTCCCGACTCTGATCAACGGTGACATCGCGCTCACGTCGACCCCGCCGAAGGACGGCACGGGCGCCCGCGCCCAGGTGGTCCGCCGCCAGGCCGACGGTTCCTGGCTGCGCATCCTCGACCAGCCCGAGTTCATCCAGCCCAACTAAGTACGGCCAACTAACCACGGCCCAACTAAGTACGGCTCGACCAAGCGCGGCTGCTCGACCAAGTACCGCTCGACCAAGTACCGCTCGGCCGAGCGCGGTTCGGCCGAGCACCGCCCGGTTCGAGTTCGCGCACGTCAGCGACAGATGTGGGGGAGATCGGTCATGGCCAAACGATGGTGGACCCTGGTGGTCGTCTGTGCGTCGACCTTCATGATCCTGCTGGACGCCACCATCGTCACGGTCGTGCTGCCGCAGATCCAGAGCGGGCTCGACACGAGCTTCGCCGACGCGCAATGGGTGGTCGACGCCTACTCGCTCACCCTCGCCGCGATGTTGCTGGTCGGTGGTTCGCTGGCCGACCGCTTCGGCTACCGCAAGCTGTTCCTGGTGGGACTCGCCGTCTTCACCGTCAGCTCGCTGCTCTGCGGCGTCTCCTCCACCCCGCTGATGCTGATCCTCTCCCGCGCCGCGCAGGGCATCGGCGGCTCCGTCATGTACGCCACGTCACTGGCGCTCCTCGCCCGGAACTTCACCGGCAAGGAGCGGGGCGTGGCGTTCGGCATCTGGGGCGCGGTGACGGGCATCGCCACCGGACTCGGGCCGGTCTTCGGCGGGTTGATCGCCAGCAACATCAGCTGGCGCGGCATCTTCCTCGTCAACGTACCGATCGGTCTCCTCGCCATCCTGGTGACGCTGTGGCAGGTCGAGGAGTCCCCGGTGCGGCGCAAGCTGCGTCTGGACTGGCCGGGCTTCGTCCTCTTCACCAGCGGACTCGTCGCGCTGATCTACGGTCTGATCAGGGCCGGCGAGACCGAGTGGGGCAACACCGACGTCGTGCTGTGGCTGGGCGCGGCCGCCGTGCTCCTGGTCACCTTCCTGATCGTGGAACTCCGCTCCGAACAGCCGCTGTTCGACCTGTCGCTGTTCCGTACCCCGACGTTCGTCGGAGGGTCGGTCGCCGCGTTCACGATGAACGGCTCGCTGTTCGCGATGCTCCTCTACCTCGTGCTGTATCTGCAGAACGGACTCGGCTACTCCGTCCTGGAGTCCAGCGTGCGCCTGCTGGTGATCAGCGTGTGCGCCCTGGTGGCGTCGACCGTCGCGGGGCGGCTGAGCAGCCGCCTGCCGGTGAAGTGGCTCATCGGACCGGGGCTCTTCCTCGTCGGCGCCGGGCTGCTCCTCATGTCGGGCAACGACGCGTCGAGCAGCTGGGTCCACCTCATCCCGGGCTTCGTCGTGGCGGGCATCGGCAGCGGTGTCGTGAACCCGCCGCTCGCCTCGACCGCCGTCGGCGTGGTCACACCGGACCGGGCGGGCACCGCGTCGGGGATCAACATCACCTTCCGGCAGGTCGGCATGGCCGCCAGCATCCCCGTACTCGGCTCCATCTTCACGGCGTCGCTGCACGACGACGTCATCGGCAACCTGTCGGCCGTCCCGGAGCTGGCCGACCGGGCCCCGGCCATCGCCGCCGCCGTCGAACACGGCAACGTGTCCGGACTGAGCGACGACATGCCCGCGCCGCTGCGGGACCAGGTGGCCACCGCGCTCCACTCGGGGTACGCCGAGGCGCTCAACGACCTGCTGATCATCACCGGTGTCGTGGCCCTGGTCGGCGCGCTCTTCTCCTTCATCCTGATCCGCTCCAAGGACTTCCTGGCCGCCAAGCCGCCGCCGCGGGACGCCGGGGTCGAAGCCGGTGAGCCGCAGCCGGTGAAGTGACGCGCGGCCGGTGAAGTGACGCGCAGCCGGGCGGGCCGTGCCCCGACGAGGCTGACGAGGCGTCAGGAAGCTGTCCGCGCCGCGTCGTCCCGTTCCTGAATGCGGTCGAGCGCATGCTGGACGACCGCCTGCGCCGCCGGGTCGATCGTCCGGTCGTCCGGCCACGCCAGATACAGCCGCCCGTGCATGTCCGGGTCGCTGAACGGTACGAGGCGCAGGTCGTCGCCCGCTGAACGGACGGCCCCCCGCGGCAGGATCGCCACACCGAAACCGCGCGCCGCCATGTCCACGAGCGCCTGGGGATCACTCGCCGAGAACGCGATCGGCGCGTCGATGCCGGCCGTGGCCAGGGAGATGTCGAGCTGGCGCCGGGTGCCGCTGTCGCTCGGCAGCGAGATCAGCTGACGGGGCGCGAGTTCCTTCAGGAACAGGGAGTCCCGCTCCGCGAGCTCGTCGTCCGCGCGCAGCACCGCGACGAGCGGGTCGGCGTGGACGACCTCCGTGCGCAGGAACGCCGGGGGCTCCACGGCCATGCCGAGAAACGCCATGTCGAGTTCGCCGTCCTTGAGCCCATCGACGAGATCGTCGGTGCTGCCCTGCCGCAGGGCCACCTCCACGGCGGGATGCGCCGCCTGGAAATCCGCGAGCATCCCGGGCACGTCCAGGGACGCCACCACCGTCACCATGCCCACGTTCACCTGGCCCCGCAGCAGCCCCGCCACCTGGTCGACGGCGAGCCGGGCGTTGCGCACCGCGGCCAACGCCGCCTTCGCGTAAGGCAGAAGGGCCTCGCCCACGGCGGTGGGGCGGACCGTGCGGCCGGACCGGTCGAGCAGTTCGTATCCGAGTTCCCGCTCGAGGCGCCGGATCTGCGCGCTCACCCCTGGCTGCGTCACATGGACCCGGGCGGCCGCTCTGGTGAAGTTGCCGTCCTCGACGACAGCGACGAAGTACTCGAGTTGGCGTATCTCCATAACTGACCGATCTAGGCTTCAGTACGAACAGATATTGGACGCCCGGTAAACGCCGGGACAATACTGACGGGGTCGCTCGATCGGCGTCCATTTCACGGGGCTGCTCGGAATTCCTTGAGTAATGCACGTATTACTGCATGTATTGCTGCATGCAGTAATACGTGCAGCAATGCATGGTGAATTTTCGGGGCCCAAAATTTCTGAGGAACTTTACAGCAGCACAGACGTGCTGTGAAGAGTTCCGGCGACCGTACGTCCACTGAGGGAGGCCATCCATGGGAACCAACGGGGTTGGAGGCGCCGATTCCGGCGGCACGGTCATCTGGGTGACCGGGCTTGCCGAAGCCGGCAAGACGACGGTCGCGCGCGAACTCGTCCGACAGCTGCTCCAGCGCGGTCGGCAGCCGATTCTGCTGGACGGAAACCAGGTGCGGACCGCCCTCGGCATGACCTCCGGTTTCGACCGGGAGAGCCGGATCAAGGCGTCCATGACCTACGGTCGCCTGTCGCAACTGCTCGCGGGGCAAGGGCATGTCGTCGTGGTCGCGACGATCTCGCTGTTCCACGAGGTGCAGCGGTGGAACCGCGAGAACCAGCCCGACTACTTCGAGGTGCTGCTCGACGTTCCGGTCGAGGAACTCCAGCGCCGGGACAGCAAGGGCGTCTACAGCGGGAACGACGCGAAGGACATCGTCGGAATCGGGCAGTCCGCCGAGTTCCCGACCGATCCCGATCTCGTCGTCACCAACTACGGGGACATCGACCCCAAGGCCGCGGCGACCATGATTCGACTCGCGCACGAGGAGCGGTTGAGTTCCGCGGTGGCGTGAGGGGGGGCAGCCGCCCGCCTCGTATTCGGTGAACCTTCGCGAAGGTTCGATGAGCCTTGCCAAGGCTTTTCTGTTTCAGTGAAAAATAAAAGGAGCTCTGCCTCGCATGACGACGTCGACGAAGCTTAAGCACGGAGATTTCACCGACCTGGCGAAGGACTACTCGAAGTACCGCGAGGGGTACGCGACCTCGGTGCGGGACGCCCTGATCGGTCTGGTGGGCCGCCCGGCCGCCGAACTGGACGCCGTCGACGTCGGCGCGGGCACCGGCCTGTGGACCCGCATCGTGGCGGACGGCGGATTCCGCTCGGTCACCGCGGTCGAGCCGAACGACAACATGCGGGCCGAGGGCATCTCGGACTCCGCCGACTACTCGATCGACTGGCGGGCCGGGCAGGGCGAGAAGACCGGCCTGCCGGACGAGTCGGCCGACCTCATCAGCATGGCGTCCTCCTTCCACTGGGTCGACTTCGAGGTGGGCACCGCGGAGTTCTGCCGTGTGCTGCGCCCGGGCGGCTGGTTCGTCGCGCTCTACAACCCGCGGCTGATCGAGGTGAACCCCGTCCTCGTGGACATCGAGAACGAGCTCAAGCGGCTCATGGGGGAGCGCAAGCGGATCACCTCCGCCCACCCCCAGATGATCAAGGAGCTGTCGGACAAGTTCAACGCGAGCCCGCGCTTCGACGACGTCGTCGTCCTGGAGGGCCGCCACTCCGTCGAGCAGACCGTCGACCACTACATCGGCCTCTGGCAGTCGGTGAACGACGTGCGGGTCCAGCTCGGTGACGCCAAGTTCGAGCAGTTCCTGGACTTCATCCGCGAGCGCCTCGCGGACGCGCAGAAGCTCGAAGTCACCTACCTGACCAGGGCGGTCGCGGCGCGCGCCAAGAAGTGACCCACCCCGCAGGAGACAGGAAGTGTGACATGACCGAGGACTCCCAAGTCCGGGAGAAGCTGCGGCCGGACGAGCTGGCCCGGCGCAGCGCGCGGCTGCTCGGCGAGAACGACATCGTCGTGGCCGGCGACCCGGGGTCCGGGCAGGCGCTCGTGGCCAACATCGTGCACGAGCTCGGCTTCGAGTACCTCGACCCGTACGTCGAGTCGCCCGACGAGCGGGACGGCGCGGCGCAGGCCGTGGAGACCCAACTGGAGTACTACCGCAAGCGGTTGGCGGCCACGTCCGAGCGCGACAGGGACGGCGTGGCCGAGGCGCCGGGCGGAACCGACGCGAAGCGCTTCATCAAGACGCACTTCTATCCCGAGGTGTTCGCCGACTCCGCGGTGAACAGCGCGATCCTCGTGGTGCGGGACCCGCGGGACACGATCTACTCGTCCTACAAGTGGTTCTCGTCCTTCGGCGGCTCGTGGATACCGGACGCCGCCGACATGATCGGGAAGCTCACGTACCCGGACTTCCTGGACCGCGTGCGACTCGGTGACGGCGAGCCCTCGATCCCCGGCTGGGCCCGCTTCTACCGGAGCTGGCTGGAGGCGGCGCCGGAGTTCTCGAAGTTCGCGGTGGTGCGGTTCGAGGACCTGAAGTCCCATCCGGTCGGCGCGATCACCGCGATGCTCGCCGCGCTGGGGCTCTCGGTGACACCGGAGGTCGTCGCCCGGGCGGCCGACCGCAGTTCCTTCAAGGCGATGCGCGCCCGCGAGGACGCGGCGTCCGCCGGTGAGGACGAGTCCACGAAGAACGCCCGCATCATGCGGCGCGGGCAGGTGGGCGAGTGGCGCGAGTGGATCGGCGAGGGAGACCTGGCCGAACGCTTCGCCCACCCGGCCCTGACGGCGACGGCGGCCCGCTTCGGTTACGAGGCGACGCCGACGAAGTAGGCGCAGAGGGTGACGTAGACGCACGGAAGGCCAGGTCACGTGTCGCGTGGCCTGGCCTTCCGTGCGGTACGGCATCGGCGTGGGCCGTACCGATCGCGCGTACGGGCGGCGGCCAGGCCCTGTCGTCCAACTCCCGCCTGCCTAGCGAAGCCGGGGAACCTAACGCGCCCAGCGCTGGGAGTCCTTGCCGGACGCGCACGTCGCGGTGGCCACGCCGCCCCCGTAGGCCAGGTCGAGACAGCCGCCGTTGCTCGTGCTCTTCAGGGTGCCGCCCGAGCCCCAGCGCCAGAGGCGTGCGCTGCCCTGGGTGCAGTCGCCGACGAACACGGCCTGGCCCAGCATGTTGGCGACCAGGCAGGAGCCGGACTGCTTGTTGACGACCTTGAAGCTGTTGTTCTCCGCGCGCACGGTCTTCCAGGAGGCGCTCGGGTCGCCGCAACTCCCGGCGTCCGCGGAGCCGTAGACCTGGGTCAGGCACGCCTCGGTGTCGGCGTTCTTCAGGCGGAAGGGGCCTGTGGAGGAGGAGCCGCCGCCTGAGCCCCCGCCGCCCGGTGAGCCGGAACCGGAACCGGAGCCCGAGCCGGACGGGCCGTCTCCGTCGGCGCCACCGGAGTCGCCGGACCCACCGGAGCCGTCGGAACCGGAACCACCGGCGCCGTCGGAATCACCCTTGTCTCCGGCCCCGGCCCCGGCCGACCCGCCGCCCTCCCCGTCCCGTGACGACCCGTCCTTGGCGTCGCCCTTGTTCTTGGGGTCCTTGGGATCCCTGCGGCCGTCGCCGTCCTCGGAGCCCTTGGACTTCTTCGGATCCTTCGACTTCTTCGACCCGGGCTTCGCCGTGCCGCCCGCGCCGGGCGGCTGCGACGGGTCGGCCGGTGCCGCGACGGAGACGGACGGCGTCGAGCCCGCCGCGGCGTCCGACCCGCTGACGAACGGCAGGTTCTGGAGGGCGAGGGTCGCCCCCGCCGAGACCACCACGACGGGGACGACGGCCAGCATGATGCGTGTCCGCCGCCGCTCGCGCCGCGGGGGCCCGGCCTCGGGGGTGGTGTCCGCTACGGGGGCGGGGCCCTGGACGGCCGCGGGCGTAACCTCCGGGGCGGTCGAGGGGGCGGTCGAGGGGGCGGTCGACGGTGTGGTCGACGGCGTGGTCGAGGGAGCCGTCGGTGGGGTGTCCGGCAGCGCCGTCGGCGGCACCCGCGCGGCGAAGGCGGCCCGTTCCGTCAGCAGTTCCAGGACGGGAGCGGGCCAGACGGGAGCGGTCGGCGGACCGTGCCGGTCGGCGAGTTCCACCAGTTCGGGGGCGGTCGGGCGGCCCTCCGGATCCTTGTCGAGGCAGGTCGCGACGAGCTCCGCAAGGTCGGCGTCGCGCTCGCGCAACGGCGCGAGGTCGGGCTCGTCGTGCACGATGCGGTAGAGCGGGCTGCCCTCGCCCGCGTCGGAGAACGGCCAGCGGCCGCTGGCCGCGTAGCCGATGAGGAGGCCGAGCGCGAAGATGTCGGACGCGCTGGTCAACCCCCGTTTCCCCGAGGCCTGTTCGGGCGACATGTACGCGGGCGTACCGACGACGAGCCCGGTCTGCGTCAGCTGGCTCTGCTCGGCGGCGCGGGCGATGCCGAAGTCGATGAGGGTGACGCCGTCGAGGGTCAGCATGACGTTCGACGGCTTGAGGTCCCGGTGGACCATGGCGTCGCCATGCACGGCCGTCAGGCCCTCGGCGACCTCGCGCAGCAGCAGCCACAGGGCGTCGCCACCGAGCGCGCCGCCGTGCTGCCCGACGGCCTCGGACAGGGTGATGCCCGGCACGTACGCGGTGGCGAACCAGGGCGGTTCGGCGGTGCGGTCGCTCGCGAGCAGGGGCGCCGTGGCGTCGGCCGGCAGCCGTGCGAGGTTGTCCATCTCCTGCCCGAAGCGGCGCAGGAACCCCCGGTCCTCGGCGACGACGGACGCCAGCATCTGTTTGACGGCGGCGTACCGCCCGTCGACGACGCCGAGGTACACCCGTCCCATGCCGCCGGCGCCGAGCCTGCCCACCAGTGGGATCGTCCCGATCCGCCGCGGGTCCTGCGGGCGCAGCGGTTCGGCGCCGCTGCCCGTCAGCTCGAACCCGTCGTCCCCGCTTGTCCCGCCTGCCCCGTTCACGCTCTCCCCGTTCACCGGCCTCCCCGTGGCCGGACCCGCAGTCCGGCCACAGTCTGGCCCATTGATCGGCCCGAGTGGAAGATCTTTCTAGAAACCCATTCCAAAACCCCTTCCAAACCCCTTCCAAACCCCTTCCAAAGCCCCTTCCCTTTCCGCGGCCGGGGCCGTGGAAATGCCGTGGAAATGGAGTGCTCTACGCTGGTTGTCACGATGAGTCCCAAGCAACAACGCGGCGCGGAAACCGCCGATCGTCTCCTGGTCGCGGCGTTGCAGGTGTACGCGGAGTCCGGTGAGCGTGGCGTCACCGTGAACGCCCTCGGCAGGGCGAGCGGAGTCAGTCTCGGCAGCCTCTACCACCACTTCGGCAGCGTCGACGGGCTCATGAACGCGCTGCTGCTGCGCTGGCTCGGCCGGCTCCTCGACGAGCTGACCGCCGCCGTGGCGGGCTCGCGCACCGCCCGGTCCGGGGTCCGCGCCCTCGTGCGGGCCTACTTGGCCTTCGTACAGGAGCACACGGACGCTGCCCGGCTCCTCCACTCGTCCTACGCCGACCGGGCCGGGATGGCCCGGGCCAAGGAACTCCGCGACACCCAGGAGGCCCGGCTGTCGCCGCTGGCCGACTGGGTGGAGGAGCACCTCGCCTCGGGGGAGCTCGCCCCGCTCCCCGTGCCCTTGGTCGAGGCGCTGGTCATGGGACCCGTCGTCGCGACCGCCCGCCGCTGGCTCTCCGGCATCGACGATGTCGACCTCGACGAGGCCGCGCGCGTCCTGCCCGACCGGATCTGGCGCTCGATCGGCCCGTGAAAGACAGGCTCTGAGGCCGGGGTTATGACGCTCTCGGCCCGGGGAGCGATCGACCATGGTCGAAAAAGTCGAACAGGACGGGCAGGCCGGCCGGGGCGAACAGGCCGGTCGGGACGGACAGGTCGGTCGGCAGGGACAGGCCGGTCGGGACGGAGCGGCCGAAACAGCCGAAGAGGTGGCCGCGCGGTACGGGCTGAGCCCGCTGCCCGTGGAGGGCGGACTGTTCCGGCGGACGTGGGCGGGCCCGCCGGACGCCACAGGACGCCCCGCGGGATCGGCGATCGTCGCGCTCCTGACCACCGCCCCCGGCGACTTCTCCGCCCTGCACCGGCTGCCCGCCGACGAGGTCTGGCACTTCTACGAGGGCGACGTGCTGGAACTGCTGCTCCTCGCGCCCGACGGCACGGACCGGACGGCGGTCCTGGGCGCCGACGGCCACGTACAGCTGGTGGTCCCCGCGGGGACGTGGATGGGGGCGCGGGTCAGGCACGGCGGACGGTACGGATGGGCGCTCTTCGGGACGACCATGGCGCCCGGGTTCGTCGACGAGGACTACGAGGGCGGGGACGCCGAGGAGCTGAGCGCGCGGTACCCGGGGCGGGAGCGGCTCGTGCGGGAGCTGTGCCGGCCCGGAGAACCGCTGCGGATGCGGGGAGAGGACGACTCCGATGCGTGACGACCTGCGCGATGGGGCGGGGGACGGCCTGCGGGACGGAGCGGGGGACGACCTGCACGACGGGGCGGGGGACGGCCTGCGGGACAGCGCGTTGCCGGGGCTTTCCGGGCGCGTGGCCCTGGTCACCGGGGCGAGCGGCGGTATCGGTGCGGGGATCGCCCGGCGGTTCGCGCAGGCGGGCGCCGCGGTCGTCCTCCACTACCGCAGCGGTGGGCAGCGGGCCGAGGAGCTGGCCGGGCGGATCGTGGCGGCGGGCGGTGACGCCGTCGCCGTACCGGCGGACCTGACGCGGGAGGAGGAGTGCCACCGCCTCGTCGAGAGGGCGCACGCCTGGCGGGGACGGCTGGACGCGCTGGTCAACGGCGCCGGGATCCAACCGCTCCAGGAGCTCGCCGGCATGACGGCCGCGGACTGGCGGGAGGTGGCGGAGGCCAACGTGACGAGCGCGTTCTGCTGCACACAGGCGGCCGCCGGGCTCATGGCCGGGCAGGACGGCGGCGGTACGGTCACCCAGATCGCCTCGATCGAGGGGTCGAGCCCCGCCCCCGGCCATGCGCACTACAGCGCGTCCAAGGCCGCCCTGATCATGTTCGCCCGCTCGGCGGCCCTGGAGTACGGGCCGCGCGGCATCCGCGTCAACAGTGTCTCGCCCGGACTGATCGACCGGCCGGGACTGGCTGAGGACTGGCCCGAGGGCGTGGCGCGGTGGGGCCGGGCGGCGCCGCTCGGGCGCCTTGGGCGGCCCGAGGACATCGGCAGCGCCTGCGTGTTCCTCGCCTCGGACGCGGCGTCCTGGATCACCGGGATCGACCTGGTGGTGGACGGCGGGGTGGGGGCGCGGCCGACCTGGTAGGCGGGGAGATCAGGCGATGCGGGCCAGCCAGGTGCGGAGCGCGGAGTTGAACACGTCGGGGCGTTCCAGGTTCGGCATGTGGGCCGCCGACTCCACGACGTGCAGCGCGGAGTCGGGGAGCGCGGCGTGCATCGCCTCGGCGTCGGAGACCGGGGTGTACGTGTCGTCGCGGCCCACGACGACGAGGGACGGGACGTCGGCGCGGGTCAACAGGGCGCGGTAGTCGGGACGTTCGGCCCGGCCGCGCAGGGCGGCGGCCGCTCCCTCGGGCGGGGCGGCCAGCATCATGCGGTGGACGCGAGCGGACGCCTCCGTGTTGTACGGGGCCACCATCTTGTCCCGCACCTCGTCCGCGTACCCCTTCATGCCCTCGGCGAGGAGGCGGTCGGCGAGGGCGTTGCGGGCGGCCTTGCCCTCCGGGGTCTCGGCCGCGGGGAAGGTGTCCGCGAGGAGCAGCCCCGTGATGCGCTCCGGGAACAGGCGGTAGCACTCCATCACGATCTGGCCGCCCATGGAGAGGCCGCCGAGCGCGAACTCCCGTACGCCCAAGTGGTCCAGGAGCGCCGCGAGGTCCGCGGCGAAGGTGGCGAAGCCGGTGGTGCCGGGGACGACGGTCGACTCGCCGTAGCCGCGCAGGTCCGGGGTGATGACGCGGTGCGTCGCGGCGAGGGCGGTGCGCTGCGGGGACCACATGGAGCGGTCGAAGGGGTGGCCGTGGAGGAGGACGAGGGTGCCCCGGGTGCCGCCTCCGCCTCCCCTCTCGTCGTCGTAACCGATGGTGATGCCGTTGAGCTGCGCGGTAGCCATGTGATGAGGCTAGGCGGGCGAACTCGTCGGTGCAATAAGGTCTTTGCTCTCGGTGCAATGACCGGATGGAGGGGTGCGTGATGGCTCAGCGGGACGACTACCGGCGGGTGGCCGATGACGTGGCACGGGAGATCGAGGCCGGGGCGCTGCGGGCCGGGGAACAGCTGCCCCCGCAGCGGGCCTTCGCCCGGCGCAGACGGATCGCCAACTCCACGGCCATCCGCGTGTACGGAGAGCTCGCCCGACGGGGCCTGGTCGTCGGCGAAGTGGGGCGCGGCACCTTCGTACGCGCCGCCGCCCCGCACCCCGGCGGCGCGGCCCTGACCGAGGTCCCGCCCGGCCGCCCCGCGCCCCCGGCCGTCAACCTCGAACTCAACTACCCCGTGACCGAGGGCCAGTCGGAGCTGATGAGCAGGTCCCTCACGCCGCTGCTGAGGCCCGACGTGCTGCTGGAGTCGACCCGGACCGCGGCGCCGGACGGCACCCCACAGGCGCGGGAGGCCGCCGCCTCCGTCCTCGCGCGGGGCGGCTGGCGGCCGGAGCCGGAGCGGGTGCTGTTCGCGGGCAACAGCCGGCAGGCCATCGCCGCCGCGCTCTCCTCGATGGCCCGTCCCGGCGGCCGCATCGGCGTCGAGGAAGTGACGTATCCGCTGGTGAAGGCCATCGCCGGGCAGCTCGGCGTGCGGCTCGTGCCGGTCGCCGTTGACGATCAGGGCATGGTGCCCGGCGCGCTCGCCGACGCCCACCGGAAGGCGCCCCTCGGCGGTGTCTACGTACAGCCGACCCTGCACAATCCGCTGTCGGTCACGGCGGGGGAGGAGCGGCGGCGGCAACTGGCCGACACCATCGAGGAGTTGGATGTGCTCGCCGTCGAGGACGGTACGTGGGGGTTCCTCGCACCGGACGCGCCCACTCCGCTCGCCGCCCTGCTGCCCGGACGCGTCGTCTTCGTGGACAGCCTCTCCAAGCGTCTGGCGCCCGGCCTCACCGTCGGCATGCTCGTCACCCCGCCCGCCCACGCGGATGCCCTGGCGCGCGGCCTGCGCTCCGGGGCGTGGACGGCGGGGGCGTTCAACCTGGCGGCAGCCGTGCGGTGGGTCGCCGACGGGACCGTGGAGACGCTGACGGCGGCCAAGCGCGCCGACGCGGCCGTACGGCACCGCATCGTGCGGGAGCGGCTGATCGACGCGGGCGTGAAGGGCCGGTTCCGTACCGATCCCCGCGCGTATTACTGCTGGTGGGAGCTGCCCGCGCCGTGGCGCGCCGAGACGTTCGTCGCGGCGGCGGCCGACCGGGGCATCGCCGTCACGCCGGGCTCGGCCTTCGTCGCGGACGGCCACTCGGCGCCCGACGCGGTACGGATCGGCCTCGCGTCACCGCCGCCGGAGGTCCTCGCGCAGGCGCTGGGAGTGCTGGGGGAGCTGGGGATGTCGGGAGTGTCCGGGGTGCCGGGGGTGGCTTCCCGTACGTCTTGAGGGGGACGCCGGGTACGACCTCTGTCTTGCGGTGGGGGCGGCTTTTCGTTCTGTGGCCGTACGAGATCGGGGGACGGGGGCCGAAGACTGGTCGTATGCCCTTTCGCACGCCCCCGAGCACACCCCTGAACACGCCCCTGAGCAAGAAGAAGGCCGGTGCCGTCGTCCTCACTACGGCCGGATGCCTGGTCGCCGTCGGCACCGTCGCCGTCGCGGCGCCCGCGCTCAAGGACAGCGCGCTGATGCCGGACGCCGTCAGCGAGCACGTCTTCAAGGAGAAGACGAAGTCCTTCGCGACGGCGGCGGACGCGCCGGACAGGGGTGACCTGGCGTTCGTGCTGCCCGCCTGGATCCCGAAGGACGCCGAGAACGTCAGGGTGAAGGTGAAGACGACCGGCGGAGCGAAGCTCATCCGCTTCACGCTCGGTGCGGACGGCCGTGGCGAGCACGGTGGCGCGGGTACGTGGGCGGGGCGGGGCAGGGACTGCGGGGCCGGCGCGTCCCGGGTCGGTGCGCCGGAGCTCGACGCGCCGTGGTGGCCGGACCGCACGCCGACCCGGTCCCGCACCGAGTGCGGCGACTTCCTCCAGTACCGGGTCGCGGTCCTCGGGGACACCGTCTACGCCTGGACGAACGGGGGCCTTTCCATGGCGGTGGACGGGTCGGCCGCGGGGCGTGACAAGGGCTAGGCGGGGCGGGGCGGGGCGGGGCGTGGCAAGGGCTAGGCGGGGCGTGACAAGGGCCAGCGGGACGGGCAGGACTTTCGCGGACACGGCCCGAGCCCCGGCGCGCTCAGAGTGGCAGGCACTTATGAGGATCCTGTCAGGCCTCCATGCGAATCCCATTTGCCTCTCCTGCAACAGGGCAGGCGTGCCTATCCTCAACGCCATGTGCGCTTTTGTCCTGGTCGCGGAGGACGACGAGAAGCAGGCCGAGCTGGTCCGCCGCTACCTGGAGCGCGAGGGCCATGCCGTCGCCGTCGTCCACGACGGGTCCGCCGCCCTCGCCGCCGTGCGGCACCGGCCGCCGGATCTGCTGATCCTCGACGTGATGATGCCCGGCACCGACGGCCTGGAGGTCACCCGGCTCCTGCGGCACGCCGACGGGCCCCCCGAGCTGTCCCGGTTGCCGATCCTGATGCTGACCGCCCGCTCCACCGAGGACGACCTGCTCGAAGGGCTCGACCTGGGCGCCGACGACTACCTCACCAAGCCGTACAGCCCCCGCGAGCTGATGGCCCGGGTACGGACGCTGCTGCGCCGCGCGGGCGGCATCCACGTGCCGCTGCCCGGCGCCGGCCGGCGGGTCCTGCGCGTCGCCGGTCTCGTCGTCGACCCGCTGCGGCACGAGGTGACGGTTGACGGGCGCCACGTCGACTGCACGCCGGGCGAGTTCGACCTGCTTTCGGCGCTCGCGGAGGAACCGGACCGCGTCTTCACGCGCCCGCAGCTCCTGGACCGGATCCACGGCTCGTCCGGCTACATATCCGCGCGCACGGTCGACGTGCACATCCTCAACCTGCGCAAGAAGATCGAGGCCGACCCTCGCCATCCCGAGCGCCTCGTGACGGTCTTCGGGGTCGGGTACAAGCTGACGGGTGCGGGTGCGGGTGCGGGTGCGGGTGCGGGTGCGCTCTCGGGTTCGGGGGCCAGCGTGGGTACCCGTACCTGTACCGGTGCGGGTGAGGGCTCGGCCACGGACGGGGCGGCGGCACGGCGTGGCGCGTGACATCCCGCTCCGCAAGAGCCTGCTCGCCCGCCTCCTCGCCGTCTCCGTCCTGGTCTCCATCGGCTCGATCGCCGCGACCGCGTGGCTCGCGGCGCAGACGACGTCCGGTGCGCTGCGGCAGGAGCAGGGGCAGGTCCTCGCCGACGACGCCCGCATCTACGACCGGCTCCTCGGCGTCGGCGCGAGCGCCCCGGAGTGGCGGGGCGCCGACGAGGCCGTGCGGGAACTGGCCCGGAGCACCGGGCGCCGTATCGCCCTCACCACGCAGGACCGCCGGATCATCGCGGACTCGGCGGCTCCGAAGGGGCAGGGTTCGGCGGCGGGGGGCTCCTCGGGAGGCGGCTCATCGGCAGGCGGCTCCAAGAAGGACGGGGCGGGCAAGGGGGGGCCGGGCAAGGGCGGCTCCGGCAAGGACGACACCGACAAGGGCAGCCCGTCCGGCGGCAACTCCAGCAAGGGCGACCCCGCCAAGGGATCCCCCCACAAGAACGACCACGCCAAGAACGGCCCCACCAAGGACGACTCCAGGCGCACCTCCCTCCCCCCGACCGCCTCCGCCGTCCTCGACCCACTCGCCGTCGACTCCACGCTGTCCCCGGGACGTACGGACGAGGACACGAACACGGCCACGGCCACGGGCACGGGCACGGGCACGGGTACGGGTACGGGTACGGGTACGGCCACGGGCACGGGCACCGGGGACGCGACCGCCGACCGCATCGACCCGCGCGCGGTGGGCCCCTACCGCCTCACCGCGGCGGAACGCGACCTGCTCAAGGCGGCGGCCGACAAGAGCGCGGGCTGCCTGGCCGACCTCGGCGCGAGCGCCCAAGTCGTCGTCGGGCCGGGCGGACGCCCCACCGTTCAGGTCGGCCACGACCCGGACGAGTTCCTGAAGTACCGCTGCCGCATGCCCCCGCTCGAAATGCCCACCGAGACCGAGCAGAAGGCCCTCAAGAAGCTCAACTCCCTCGCCGAGGCCTGCATGAAGCGGCACGGCCTCGCCCCCGTCATGGTCGGCCTCGACCTGACCGGACGGGCCGGGCCGAGGCCGGTCACCGCCGCCGTGCCGTCCACCCCGTCCGTGGCGCCCGAGGGCGGCCCCGCGAGGGCCGAAGCGGAACTCGGCCCCGCAGGAGCCGCCGAAAGCGGCGCCGTCGATCCCGCCGCTGCCGCCACGGCCGCCGCCACCGCCTCCTGCGTCGACACCGCGCGCCGCGAGCAGCTCGGCCCCTACGTCTCCTCGCCCGCACTGCTCTTCATCACCAGCTCCGACGGCACCCGCAGCACGCCCGGCTTCAGCCTCTCCCGGGGCAACACCGCACGTCTTGCCGGACTCGCCGCGGCCGTGCTCGCCGTCACGGTCGCCGTCACCGCGCTCGCCGCGACCCGGCTCACCCGGCCGCTGCGCGCACTCACCGCCGCGACGCGGCGCATGAAGGCGGGCGAGACGAGCGAGCCGGTCCCCGCGCGGGTCACCCGCTCGGCGGGCGAGATCAGCCAACTCGCGGCCGCCTTCAACGACATGGCGGCCCACCGCAAGGCCCTGGAGGAACAGCGCAAGGCGATGGTGAGCGACGTGGCGCACGAGCTGCGCACTCCGCTGTCCAACATCCGAGGCTGGCTGGAGGCCGCGGAGGACGGCGTCGTCGACACCGACCCGGAGCTGGTCACCTCGCTCCTCGAAGAGGCCCTGCTGCTCCAGCACATCGTCGACGACCTGCAGGATCTGGCGGCCGCCGACGCCGGAACCCTCCGGCTGCACCGCGAGGCGGTGCGCGCCGCAGAGATCGCCGACCAGGTGGCGGCGGCGCACCAGGCGCGCGCGGACGCGGCCGGGGTGCGGCTCAGGGCCACCGTGTTCGGCGATCCGTGGGTGCGGGCCGACCCGCTGCGGCTGCGTCAGGCGATCGGCAACCTCGTCTCCAACGCCGTCCGCCACACCCCCGAGGGCGGCAGCGTCCGCATCAGCTGCCGCACCGCGGACGACGCGGTACTGATCGAGGTCGCCGATACCGGTACGGGTATCGCGGCGGCCGATCTGCCGCACGTCTTCGACCGTTTCTGGCGTGCCGACAAGTCCAGGACCCGTGCGACGGGCGGCAGCGGGCTCGGCCTCTCGATCGTGCGGAAGCTGGTCGAGGCGCACGACGGCACGGTCACGGCGGAGAGCGTGCCGGGGAAGGGGTCGCTGTTCACCGTGCGGCTGCCGGTGGCGTGAGGGCCGCGCAGAGATGGCGTGGGGGAGCGGAGGAGAGGGGAGCGTGCCGTGCACGCCGCACGGGAGAGCGCCGTGCACGCCGCACGGGGCCGTCCCAAGTCACGGGCCGCACGGGACCGTCCCAAGTCACGGCACAGGACGCGGTCCAGGCCCGCGGCACCCGCGCGCGGCAGGGCGAAAGCCCCGGTCGTTCACCTCCGCCGACCGGGGCTCTCTCTGCCCCCGGACCCGGCCGCGGCGGCGACACTCCCCCGAGCTACGCGCTGTGCGCGAGTACCGGCGGGCCAGGTCCGATGTAGTGATCAGATCAGGACTCACCAACAGATCGCTAACATGTGGCCAACGGTCCACCGTCCACCGGTACGGTGCGGTGCGGTGCGGCCGCCGGGACGGGCGAGACATGGCGGGACGGCACGGGGGGCAGGCGTGAGTGAGCGACGCGGGCTGCGGTTCGGCCTGCTCGGGGCTCCCGCTGTGTACGACGCCGCGGGCGAGCCGCACCCCGTGCGCAGCGCCAAGGGCCGCGCCCTGCTCGCCGCGCTCCTCCTGGAACCCGACAAGGCCGTCTCCCTGGGCACCCTCAAGGACGCGCTGTGGGACGGCGCTCCGCCCGCGTCCGCGCAGGCCTCCCTCCAGAACCACGTGACACGGCTGCGGCGGCTCCTCGACGATCCGCGGCGGCTGCACGCGGTGCCGCCCGGGTACCGGCTGCGGGTCGGTGACGGCGAGTTGGACGTACGGGTCTTCGAACGCCTGGTGGCGGCGGCGCGGGCGGCGCACGGCGAGCGGGACTGGGCGCGGGTCGCGGAGCACGCCGCGGACGCGCTGGCGCTGTGGCGCGGCGCGCCGTTGAGCGGCCTCCCCGACCCGCTGGCCGCCCACCCCCTCGTACCGCGCATGGCGGAGGCACGCCTCCTTGTCCTCCAGTGGCGGTACGACGCCGAGCTGGCACTCGGCACCGGCCTCGCCGCGCACGTCCCCGAACTCGCCGCCCTCGTCGCCGAACACCCCCTGCGCGAGGCCTTCCACCGCCAGCTGATGCTGGCCCTGCACCGCACGGGCCGGCAGGCCGAGGCCCTCGCCGTCCACCGGGAACTGCGGCGCAGGCTGGTCGAGGAACTCGGCGTGGAGCCGGGGGCGGACGTGCGGGACGCGCACCAGGAGGTGTTGCGGGGGTCGGTCGCGGGCCGGGCTCCCGATGCGGGGGAGAGCGGCGGTGCGACCGTCACCGGCCCGGTACCCGAGGGCGATCCCGCCGCGCCGGAGGCCGGGGAGCCGAGCGGGGCGGGAGAGGGCGGGGGTGGCCCCGACTGTAGAGGCCCGGAGCGTCCCGGCCGCCCCGGTGCGGCCAGGCCCGCCCAACTGCCGCCCGCCCCCGCCCACTTCACGGGCCGGGCCGGAACCGTCCGGGCCCTCCGGCGCGCCCTCGGCGAGGGCGCCCGCGTCGCGGTCGTCTCCGGCATGGCGGGCGTCGGCAAGAGCGCCCTCGCCCTGCACGTGGCCCACGCGTTGCGGGAGGAGTTCCCGGACGGCCAGCTCTACGTCAACCTGCGCGGCGCGACCCCGGGCATGACCCCGCTCACCCCCGGCCAGGCCCTCGCCGCGCTCCTGCACGACCTCGGCGCCGAACCGCGCCACACCCCGGAGAGCGCCGCATCCCCGGACGCGGCCAGCGCGTTGCTCCGTTCGCTGCTCGCGCCCACCCGTACGCTCCTGGTCCTGGACGACGCCGCGACGGCCGCGCAGGTCCGCCCGCTGCTGCCCGCGGGCCCCGGCTGCGCGGTCATCGTCACCAGCCGCTCGCCCCTGACCGCCCTCGACGGCGCCGCGCGCTTCCCGCTCGATCTCCTCACCGACGGGGACAGCGCCGCACTCCTGCGCGCCGTCTCCGGCCGTGCCGGGCTCGACGCCGGGCACCCCCTCGTCGAACTCGCGGGCCGCCTCCCCCTCGCCCTGCGCATCGTCGCCGCCCGCCTCGCCGCCCGGCGCGCCCTCACCCCGGACGCCCTGGTCGAACTCCTCACCGCCAGCGGGGGCCGCCTGCACCACCTGGAGTACGACGACCTGAGCGTGCGCCGTTCCCTGGCCGTCGCCCTCGACGCCCTGCGCACCTCGGACCGCGAGGCCGACCGCGACGCCGCCCGCGCCCTCGCCCGGATCGGCGCGCTCGACCTGCCGACGTACGGAGTGCCGCTGCTGGCACGCCTGTTGGGCGTCGACGAACGGCGCGCGGGCGCGGCCCTCGACCGCCTCGTCGACGTCGCCCTCCTCGACGAGACGTCCTACGGCCGGTACACCCCGCACGACCTCGTACGCGACTTCGCGAGGGAGACCGCGGGCGCCGTCTCCGCCACCGGCGCCGCCATCGTGGAAGAGGCCTTCCGCTGGTACGCGGAGTCCGCCCGCCGCACCCTGCTGGCGATCCTGCCCGAGGGCCTGGACCGGAGCGACCGGCTGCGCGGCGTGGACACCTGCCTCGCGCGCCCGGGCGGTCCCGGTCGAGCCGGCGCGACCACCGAACCACCCCTGTCCGCGCAGTCCGCCTTCGCCTGGGGCGACACCGAACTGGCGAACATCCTCGCCCTCGCCGAACGGCACCAGGACCACGCCGGGCTGCTCCCGGTGCTGGTCCGCTGCCTCTTCCCGTACCTGCAGCGCCGCGGCCGCCTCACCGAGCTCGGCGCGCTCGGCACGCTCGCCCTGGCCGCCGCCCGCCGTCAGGGCGACCTCGGCGCCGAGGCCCAGGCCCTCACCGACCTCGCCGGCCTGCACTTCATGTCCGGCCGGGGCGGTGAGGCCCTCGCCCTGAACGACGAGGCGCTCGCTCTCTGGCGCACCCTCGGCATCGTGTCCTGCGTCCGCCGCGGACTGGGCAACCGAGGCCTCCTCCTCGAAGGCCTCGGCCGCCACGCCGAGTCGGCCGACGCGCTCCACCAGAGCCTCGACCTCGCCAAGGAGCTCGCCGACCCGCTGAGCGAGGCCATCACCCTCAGCCATCTCGGCAACCTCTACGAGCACACGGACGCCCGCGCCGCCATCAGCCACCACGAACGCAGCCTCGCGATCGGCGAGTCCATCGGGCACGCCGTCGTCCGCCAGTCCGCCCACTGCAACATCGGCTACGCGCATCTCACCCTCGGCGAACCCGACGCCGCCCTCGCCCACTTCGAGGAGAGCCTGCGGCTGCACGGCGAGTACCAGGACTGGCACGGCGCGTCCCAGGCCCGCCTCGGCCGGGTCCGCGCCCTGCGCGAGCTCCTCCGTTTCGGCGACGCGACGCGCGAGTGCGCCGCGCTGCTCGACCACGCCGAACAGCGCGGCGACACCCACATGACGGGCCTGGCCCGCCACCAGCGCGGCATACTGCTCCGCGCGGCGGGCCGCGCCGAAGAGGCGTACGAACAGTGGACGGCGGCGCTTCGGGCGCTGGACGGCACGGACAGCAAGGTGGTCGGCGAACTCCGCGCGCAGCTGGCTGAGTTGGAGGCGACGGGAAGGTGACGACAGGGCTCAGGGGTTCGTGCCCTGGGCGGCACGTCTCACTTCGCGTCGGCGTAGCACTCCACGACGGCCGTGGTGAACGGGAACCGGACCGGGGTCTGACCGAAGGCGATCCGGCCAGCCAGATCCCCCGCCTCCCGCACGGCGAGCGCCACCGTCTCCGCCTCATCGGCGGGGCAGTGCACGATGACCTCGTCGTGCTGGAAGAACACGAGCTCGGCCCGCAGCCCGCCCTCCGCGATCGCCCGCCGCAACGCCGCCAGCATCAGCAGCGCCCAGTCGGCCGCGCTGCCCTGCACCACGAAGTTACGCGTGAAACGGCCCCGCGCGCGGGCGTTGGACGAGGCGTAACCGGGCGTGAACTCGTCCTCGGCCGCAGCGCGTTCGGCGCCCCCTTCCTGGGGGATGCCCGCCTCGTCCTGATCTCCCGACCCCGCCGCCGGCGGGCTCGTCCGGCCCAGCCAGGTCCGTACGAGCCGTCCCTCCTCGCCCGCCTTCGCCGCGTCGTCCACGTACGCGACGGCCAGCGGGAAACGGCGGCGCAGCGCGGCCAGGTTCTTCAGGCCGTCGCCCGACGTCTGGCCGTACACGGCGCCGAGCAGCGCGATCTTCGCGTGCTCGCGGTCACCGGAGAACGCACGGTCGGACAGCCGGGTGTAGAGATCCTCCTCGCTCCCCGCCACCTCCATCAGACCCCGGTCGCGGGAGATCGCGGCCAGGACCCGCGGCTCCATCTGGTCGGCGTCGGCGACGACGAGCCGCCAGCCGGGGTCGGCGACGACGGCCCTGCGGATCACCTTGGGGATCTGCAGCGCGCCGCCGCCGTTGGTGGTCCAGCGGCCGCTGACCGAGCCGCCCGGCGTGTACTCGGGGCGGAAGCGGCCGTCGCGCACCCAGTCCTGGAGCCAGCTCCAGCCGTGCGCCGTCCAGATCCGGTACAGCTTCTTGTACTCGATGAAGGGCTTCACCGCGGGGTGGTCGATCCCCTCGATCTCCCAGCGCCGCGTCGACTTCACCCTGATGCCCGCCTGCGCGAAGGCCTTCACGACGTCGGCGGCCAGGTCCGGCCGGACGCGGCGGCCGAACGCGGCGGACACGTCGTCGGCCAGCTCGGCCAGGCGGCGGGGCTCGCCACCGCCCCCGTACCGCTCGCCGAGCAGTTCGGTGAGGAGGTCGCGGTGGACGTCGGCACGCCAGGGCAGGCCCGAGGCGTTCATCTCGGCGGCCACCAGCATGCCCGCGGACTCGGACGCGGTGAGCAGGCGCATGCGGGCGGGGCGGTCGGTGGCGTCGTGCCGTCGCTGCTGCTCGGCGTGGACCTCGACGAGGTCCGTCAGGGACACGTCGACGCCGCCGGGGCGGGGTTCGAAGAGCCCGAAGAGGGAGTCCTGCGCGCCGGGCTCGGCGGCGCGGGGCGGCGGGTCGGGCGGTACGGGGGCGTCGCGCAGGCGGGCGAGGGCGGCCGCGGCGGAGCGGGGCTCGCCGAGGCGGCCCTCGTGGCCGAGGAGGAGGAGTTCGGCGGCCTCGATGTCGTAGCAGCGCTCCACGCGGACGCCCGCGGCGAGCAGGCGCGGATAGATGTCGGCGGTGGACCGCCAGACCCATCGGGTCACCGCCGGGCGCTTGCGGACGGCTTCGGCGAGGTCGGGCTCCCGGACGACGCGCCCGGCGGGCCGCCCGTCGTCCCCGAGGGGGACGAGCTCGGCGCCACGGCCTTCACCGGCCCGGATGACCCACCGCCCACTCTCCATGCTCCGGAGTGTCGCACCGGCCACTGACATCGCCCGGCGGCACGCACCCACGGTCGGGCGCCCCCGACGTGCACCACCCCACCTCCACTGCGAGGCTCGCTCCATGCGCGTGGCACTGGCACAGACCGACTGCGCCCTGGGCGAGGTCGGACAGAACCTGGAAACCGCACGGGAACAGGTCACCCTCGCGGCCACCCAGGGCGCCGACCTCGTCGTCTTCCCGGAGCTGAGCCTGCACGGCTACCACCTGGGGGGCCTGGAGAAGGACTCGTCGATCACCACCGACGACCCGGGACTGCTCGCCCTGACGGAGCCCGGCGGCCCGGACGTGCTCGTCGGCTTCCACGAGCACACGAGCCTGCGGGCGTACAACACCTCCGCGTACTTCTCGCAGGGCCGGCTGCTGCACGTCCACCGGAAGCTGTACCTGCCCAATTACCTGGCGTGGGAGGAGCGCAAGCACGTCAGCCCCGGCCAGCACCTGCGCGCGTACGACCTGCCGGGCGGGCTCGGCCGCGCGGCCACCCTCATCTGCAACGACGCGTGGCAACCCGTGCTGCCCTGGCTCGCCGTGCAGGACGGCGCCGAGGTCATCCTCGTACCGACCAACAGCGCGGCGAGCCTGGATCCGGAGGCCATGGACACCGGCCTGTACTGGGACACGCTGCTCTCGTACACCGCCCGCATGCTGCAGTGCTGGGTCGTTTTCGTGAACCGGGTCGGCAACGAGAACGGCGCCTCCTTCTGGGGCGGCTCGCGTGTCGTCGACCCGCGTGGAACGGTCGTCGCGCAGGCGCCGAAGTGGGAGCCGGGCCTCGTGACGGTCGACATCGACGTGCACGAGGCCCGCCGGCAGCGCCGCGCCGTGCCGCTGGTCGCCGAGGCGCGGCTCGGCATGGTCGACCGCGAGGTGCGGCGGCTCATCGACGAGGGCGGCGACAGCTGACGGGCGGCGGGTACGGCGTTGGTGCCTGGAGCTAGCGCAGGAGTTCGATATCCACAGCCTGTGGACGAACGAAAGGGTGGTGGCGACAGGCCCACACCGCGCCCCCATACCCTTGTCCCCATGGATTCGGTGATCGACGATGCGTTCGCGGCGGCGCTGTACAGCGACGGCGACGACGGCCTCGACACCGGCGCGTCCCTCCTGGCGGCGGCCCCCCAGGCGGACCCCGAACTGCGCCGACGCGGCGAGGAGTACCTGAGCCGCGCCTGGCGGAACGGCTGGCAGCCCGCCGACGTGATCCGCCTGGTCCGCCGTGACCTGGACGACCCGCACGTCCGCCTGACCGCGGCCCTGATCCACGCCGAGACCGGCCGCTACGCCCACCTGCCGCCCCGCTGGGCGGCCCAGCTCGCGGACCTCGGGCCGACCGCGGAGCCCGCCCGCGACCGGGACCGCTTCACCCGCGCCACCACCCACCTCCAGCTCTACCGCCTGCTCCTGCGCCTCCCTCCGCTCGAACCGGCAGGACCGCCCCCGGGCGAGACCGTCCCGGGCCCCGCCGAGGGCGAGCCCCGCACGCTCACCCGCATCCGCACGCTCACCCGCATCCGCGCGCTCCTCGCCAAGGCCGAGGCGACCGGCTACCCGGAGGAGGCCGAGGCGCTCACCGCCAAGGCCCAGGAGCTGATGGCCCGGCACTCCCTCGACGAGGCGCTGCTCGCCGCCCGTACGCACGCGAAGGACACCCCCGGGGCGTGCCGCGTCGGCGTGGACGCCCCGTACGAGACGGCGAAGGCGATCCTTCTGGACGCCGTCGCCGCCGCGAACCACTGCCGCGCGGTGTGGAACGAGGCGTACGGCTTCTCGACCGTCGTCGGTTTCGAATCCGACCTGGAGTCGGTCGAACTCCTCCACACCTCCCTGCTCGTGCAGGGCACGGCGGCGATGACCAAGGCGGAGGCGGGCCAGCGCGCCGCGGGCCGCAAGCGCACGAAGACGTTCCGGCAGGCCTTCCTGATGGCGTACGCGCACCGGATCGGCGGGCGCCTGGCCGAGGCGGGCGAGCACGCGGTGACGGAAGCGGTGCAGGAGGCGCGTGGCGCGGGGGACCTGCTCCCCGTACTGGCCGCCCGCGACGTCGCCGTCACCGACCACACCGAGCGGATGTTCCCCGAGACGACCGCGACCCGGGTGCGGGGCGTGACGGACGGCGAAGGCTGGGCGCACGGCACGGCGGCCGCGGACCGCGCCCACGTGGCCGCGCGCGGCCGGGGCCCGGCGCTGCCCTGAACAAGCCCCTGGTCAAACTCCCGTTCAGTGGCACCGCCGGGTGGAGACGCGCGGCCTGACGGCGGGGTACGACCCCGCCACCCGTCACCATGCCGATGAACGTGGCCCTGACGCCCGCCCACTCTCCGTGTTGCCCTATATGCCCCGTATCATCACAGAGTGACCTGGCTCCGCGCGCTGAAAGAGACAGCTCGCTCGGGTCTGACCGTCGAGCGCAAACGTCTGGAACCCCTGGTCGCCCTGCGCGGTGCCGCAGGCCTGGCGATCATCATCGGCGTCAGCCTCAGCCTCTTCGGCCCGGCGGTGGCCGCGAGCTCCGCCTTCGGCGCGTTCCAGGCGGCCATCGCCACGTTCCAGCGCAGCTGGCGCCCCCGTCCCGAGCTCGCCCTGGCCTCCGGCACCAGCCTCGCCGTCTCCACCTTCCTCGGCTACCTCACCGGCTCCCACCTGCTCCTCTTCCTCGCCCTCCTCTGCCTCTGGACCTTCCTGGCGGGCCTGAGCTGGGCGGCGGGCCCGACGGTCGGCATCATCGCGTCGTCCAACGTCGCGATCATGCTGGTGACGGTCACGATCCCCACGTCGGTCGCCGCGGCGGCGGGCCACGCGGCGATGATGACCGTCGGCGGCTGCGTGCAGGCGGCGCTGGTGATTCTCTTCCCGGTACGCAGATGGGGCGCCCACAGGGACGCCCTTGCCGACGCGCTGGCGGCCGAGGCGGACTACGCCCGCAGGCTCCGCCACGACCCGGTGGCACCCTTCGACCCCGAACCCCTGATGGCGGCGCGCGACGCGGCGACGATCACCCCGCGCCAGGCCCGCACCCGCCCCGCCGAACTGCACGGCGCGCGAGGCATCGCCGAACGCATCCGACCGGTCCTCGCCTCCCTGGCGGACCCGGCGGTCGGCGTGCCGCCGGAGGGCAAGGAGCGGGACAGGGTGCGCGAGCTGCTGGCCGCGGCGGGCTCGGTCCTGGACGCCGCGGCCCGGGCGATCCGCCACGGCGACCCGGTCAGGATCCCCCCGGCGGCGCTCGCCGCGCTCAGGACCCCGGACACGGGGGCGATCCTGACGGGTCCGGCGTACCGGGCGGCGGTGCGCCTGGGCGCGCTCCTGAGGGACGTACTGGAAACAGCGGGCAACACGCAGAACACCCCCGCCCACGACACGGCGACCCCCACGGTTCCCGTACCGCCGGAGCCCGGTCCGGCCACGTCGCCGGAGGCCGAGCGGCCCACGTCGCCGGAGCCCGAGCAGGGCACCTCGGCGGAACCCGACCTGGGTACCCCGCCGAAGCGCGGGCCGGATGCCCCGCCGAAGCCCAAGCTGGATGCCCCGCCGAAGGCCAAGCCGGACGCCAAGCCAGACCTCCCACCCGATGGCGACCCGGACGTCCCGCCAAGGCTCGCCCCGGACGTCCCGCCGAAACCCGAACCCGACCCGGACGTCCCCCCGAAACCCGCCCCGGACGTCCCGCCGAAACCCGAACCCGACCCGGACGTCTCACCGAAACCCGCCCCGGACGTCCCCCCGAAACCCGACGCCCCCATCCCCCTCCTCCGCCCCACCCTCTTCGCCCTGCTCCCCACCGCCCTGCGGGCCATCCGCGCCGACTTCCGGCACGATTCGCCGGTGACCCGGCACGCGATCAGGGTCACCGCCGTGGCCGCCGCGGGGTATCTGCTCGGCACCTGGCTCCCGTTCGGGCACGGTTACTGGGCCCCCATGGCCTCGGTCATGGTGATGCGGCCGGACTTCTCGCAGACGTACTCCCGTGCCGTGGCCCGCTTCGGCGGCACGCTCGTCGGCGTCGCGCTGGCCACGGGCCTGGTCCAGCTGGCCCACCCCGGCACGGGGCTCTCCGCCGCGCTCGCCGTGCTCTGCGCGGGGATGATGTACCTGCTGATGCGCACCGGCCAGGTCGCGGCGCAGGCCTGCGTGGCCGCGTACGTCGTGTTCCTGCTCGGGATGGGCGGCCAGCAGTGGACGCAGACCGTTCCGGAGCGGGTGGTCCTGACCCTGCTCGGCGGCGTCCTCGCGATGATCGCGTACGCGGTGTACCCCGCCTGGGAGACCCCGCGCCTGCGCACCCGCCTCGCCGACTGGCTGATCGCGGACGGCCGTTACGCCGCCGCGGTCGTCGACCACTACGCCCACCCGGCGGGGAAGGCCTGCCCCGACGTACGGGAGGCCCTGCTCGCCGCCCGCGACGCCCGGGTCGCCTGGCAGGACGCGGGCAGCCGGGCCAAGAACGAGCCGGTGCGCCACCGCGGCCTGTCCCGCGCGGCCGCCGCCGACGCGGAGGAGGCGCTCGCTCAACTGGGCCGCGTCGCCATGCTGATGGAGGCACACCTGCCGGAGCGCGGCGACACCCCCGTGCCCGCCGCGGCCCGCCTCGCCGAAGCGCTGCGCAAGGCGACGGAGCAGGGCGCGAAGGCGGTGCGTGAACGCCGCGTGCCCAAGTGGGACGCGGTCCGCACGGCACTGGCGGAGTGGGACGGCGAAGGCGTCCCCGACCGGGTGGTCCGCAGGGGAGCGGGCCTGCTCCTGGAGACCCTCGACGAACTGTCCGACGCCCTGGACACCGCGCCCCCGCCGATGCTGGTGGACGGCGCGGCCACGAAACAGCCGACGGCGGCCCCGGACGCCGACGGGCCGCGGAACCCGGACGGTCCCGCGGCCCGTTGAGGGCGCCCCGGACCAGGTCCGGTCACGCCGGGGCACACCACGTCACATCAGGGCGGGGGGCGTTCAGGACTGCGGCATGCCCGCCGTCGGCAGCCCCTCGGGCAGCTTGCCGCCCTTGGTCTTCAGGAACTCGTCCGTGCCGGCCCCTTCCCAGGCGACCTTCAGCGACTTGCCGTCGACGGACTCGACCCGCCCCTGAGTGCGGTCCGAATCGCCCTTCGGGCACGTCAGGTCGATCATCTGCGAGCCCGCCTTCTCGCCCGCGGTACCGCTGCACAGCACGTCCTCGCCGAGCAGCGTCGCCGTCTTGCCGCTGACGGCGAGGGCGAGCGGCTTCCCGCCGGCCGTGGCGACCCACGTGCCTTCCAGGCTCCCGCCCTTGCCGCCGGACCCACCGGAGCCGCCGGACCCGCCGGACTCCCCGGTCGTTCCCTCGTCGTCGGACTCGGATCCGGACCCGCCGGAGGAGCTCGCACCGGCCGAGCCGCGGTCCTTCTTGCCGCCGCCCGAGCCCCCGTCACCGTCCCCGTCACTGCTGCAACCGGTCAGCACGAGCGCGGCGGCCAGACCGGCCACCGCGGCGCCCATACGGACACTACGGACGTACGTACGCACTTGAAGTCCCCCTCATGAAACTGACGTTGCCGACGTTGCTGGCGTTGCCGATGTGATCGTCCGGCCAGATCGCGCGCCAAGCTACCAGCAGGACGTGCGCACGCCGCTTCTCGTTCAAGGTGACGCACCTCTCGGGCGATGGGCCGGAACGCCTATTGAAAACGGGAGTCATTTTCATATACTGGGCCCATGGCCCGCAACGAACTCCGCCCCGTCATCAAGCTCCGCTCCACGGCGGGGACCGGCTACACGTACGTGACCCGCAAGAACCGCCGTAACGACCCCGACCGACTCACGCTGCGCAAGTACGACCCGATGGCCGGACGCCACGTCGACTTCCGAGAGGAGCGCTGACCGACATGCGCAAGGACATCCACCCCCAGTACGGCCCCGTCGTCTTCCGCGACAAGGCCGCAGGCTTCGCCTTCCTCACCCGCTCCACCCTCTCCTCCGCGACCGGCGCGAAGACGGTCGAGTGGGAGGACGGCCGCACGTATCCCGTCGTCGACGTCGAGGTCTCGTCGGCGAGCCACCCCTTCTACACGGGCACGGCGCGCGTGATGGACTCGGCGGGCCGCGTCGAGCGCTTCGAGCGCCGCTTCGGCAAGCGCTGATGGCGGGCACGGACCGGCCCCACCCTCACCGGGAAGGCCCGGAGCCCCGCCGGGAAGGCTCCGAGGCCCACCGGGACCGTGCGGCCCCGCCCCACCGGGAAGGCCCCGAGCCCCACCCGGACAGCGCGACCCCGCCCCGCGCCGGTGGGCCGCGCCGCATGGACGTCGTGATCGTCGGCGGTCTTCACGCGGCCGCCCGCAGGGCCGCCGTCGACGAGCTCCTCGCTGGAGTCCCCGGCAGCGTCGTCCTCCACCACGACCTGTCGAGCGCCGTGCGGGGCACGGTCGTCCGCACGGTCCGCGACGCCACCGGCGTGCTCTCCACCGGCGAGACGCCGCTGGTCGACGACTGCGCGTGCTGCGCGCTCCGCGAGGACCTGGTGCCCGAGCTGCACCGCCTCGCGGACGCGGGGCTCACCCGGCTCGCGGTCGTCGAGCTGTGGGACTCGGTCGAGCCGAAGGCGATGGCCGAGGTGGTCGCCGCGCACGCCGGTGACGGCTTCGTGCTCAGCGGCGTGGTCACGGCGGTCGACCCCGCCCTCCTCCTGCCCTGCCTCGGCAACGGCGACGACCTGATGGACGCGGGGCTCGCCGCGGCCCCCACCGACCGGCGCACCGTCGCCGACACCTGGGCGCGCCAGCTGGAGTACGCGCGCGTGCTCGCGGTCGCGGACTCGGCGGAGGCCGACGACGAGGACCGCGCCCTGCTCACCCAGCTCCACCCGACGGCCCACCGGGTCGCCATCGCAGGCAGCGGCAGCGGCACCGACACCGGCACCGGCTCCCGCACCCGCACCGGCGGGAGCGGCCTGGCCGCGGTGGCGCTGGCAGGCTTCGACGTGCAGGCGGCCGCCGCGGCCCAGCACCCCGCCTGCGCACTGCTTCCGGCCGAGGCCGACGAGCGCGGGGTCGCCACCCTCGTATGGCGCCGGGAGCGGCCGTTCCACCCGGAGCGGCTCTTCGCCGCCCTGGAGGATCTGACCTGCGCCGCCGTGCGCAGCCGGGGCCGTTTCTGGCTGGCCGGCCACCCGGACACGCTGCTCGGGTGGGACGCGGCGGGCGGCGCGCTCTGCGTCGAGAGCGCCGGGCCGTGGCTGGCCTCGCTGCCGGACGCCGCGTGGGACCTTGTGCCCGCGGTGCGCCGCGTGGCCGCCGCACTCGACTGGCACCCGGAGCACGGCGACCGCCGCACCCACCTGGTGTTCACGTCGCCGGGCCTGGACCGTGACGGCCTCGAACGGCTGCTGGAGTCGTGCCTGTTGACCGACGAGGAGTACGCCGCCGGGCGCGATGCCTGGAAGCGCCTGCCCGCCGCCTTCGACGCCTTCCTGTAGGCCGATCCGGCCAACCTTTCCGGAGAAGCAATTATTTGAACCCTGGAACAGAAAGGAGTCGGCCTGCGTCTCTCCAGGTGCAAGAAGGGTTCTATCCGGGAGAACCGGCGCGAATGGCGGCGCGGAACTTCGGGGGCGGGGCCCGGCGTTCGTAGGACAGGTGGGGCGCGGTGGACGTAGTGACAGGCCTGTAACCAAGGGGACACCCCGCGTGCACGTGCATCTGCCCATGCATCGGCATGTGAACACAGCTATGATCCGGGACAGTTGACCACTGCATCTAGAGCCACTGATGGCACTGCACCACCGGGGAGCGATCTGTGCACCACGCGTTTAACGGCATGGCGGCCACGGAGCTTCACGGGGTGGTCTGGCAGAAGAGCAGGCACAGCAACTCGCAGGGTTCGTGCGTGGAGTTCGCGAAGCTGCCGGGCGGCGATGTCGCCGTGCGCAACTCGCGGTTCCCGGACGGCCCGGCGCTCGTCTATACGCGAGCGGAGATCGAGGCGATGCTGCTGGGCATGAAGGACGGGGAGTTCGACCACCTGGCGGGTGGGTGACCCCGCCGGACCCGTCGGACCCGTCGGCCCCGAAGGACTCCTCGCACTCGTCACACTCGTCGGACCCGTCGGTCCGCCCGGTGAACGATGACCCGATGGCCCCTGACCGGTCGGCTGACCGGCCATGTGCGGGTCGAGGGCGCCGTCCCCCGCGCCCCGTGTCGCGGGGCCGAACGGCGCCTCAACCCAGGCGGAACAGCGCCCAGACCACCTTGCCGCGCAGTGCGCCGGCGAGCGGGTGCCATCCCCAGCTGTCGCTGAAGGAGTCCACGAGGAACAGACCCCGGCCCGACTCCGCGGAGAAGTCGTCGTCGGTGTCGCAGGTGACCGGACTGTCGTCGCTGGGGTCGCGCACCGCGCACACCAGACGGGACGCCCAGTGCATCAGGTGCAGCCGCACGGGCGGCTCCTGCTGATCGCGCGGGGTGTCCGCGGGCAGTGCGTGGCGCAGCGCGTTGGTGACGAGTTCGGAGACGACGAGCGCGATGTCGTCGAACCTCTCCTCCAGATCCCACGTGCCCAGTGTGCTGCGGGTGAACTGCCGTGCGCTGCCCACTGCTTCGTAGCGGGCGGGGAGGGCGACGGAGGCCGCGTCGGAGACGGCCGAGGGGTCGATGGGAGGCAGCCCCTGCCGTAACGGCTCGAGCATGGTCGATCCATTCGTCCCCATGCGAGGCACTCCCCGGTTTCGCGGTACGTAGCGATGGAGCGGTGGCGCGGTCGGTCGCCGATGGTGCGTACAGCGGTGGCGCGCGGACCATGGTTCCGAATGCGTACAGCAGATGCAAGGGCAGATGCACGTGCACGCGCCGGACTTGGTCGGTACCGTGCCGCTTCTTGCCCATTTCTTCCTCCGACTTCTTGTGGAGGACTTTCGGGGCCTTTCCATTTCTGTAACCGGACGTGTACGGCCCGAAGCGTTTAATGGCAGACTGCTGGCTTCCAGTCGATGGGGAGGATTGAGCGAAGTGACCGCAGGGGAGTCGAGTGGCTCGGTGGTACGGCGCATCCTGCTGGGCTCACAGCTGAGGCGGCTCAGGGAGTCGCGCGGCATCACCCGTGAAGCGGCCGGATACTCGATCCGCGCCTCCGAATCGAAGATCAGCCGCATGGAGTTGGGACGGGTGAGCTTCAAGTCCAGGGACGTAGAGGACCTCCTGACGCTCTACGGCGTCACGGACGAGGCCGAGCGGGGCGCACTCCTCTCGCTCGCCAAAGAGGCCAACCTCACGGGCTGGTGGCACAGTTACTCCGACGTCCTGCCCGGGTGGTTCCAGACGTACATCGGTCTGGAGGGCGCCGCATCCCTCATCCGCGTGTACGAAGTCCAGTTCGTCAACGGCCTGTTGCAGACCGAGGCGTACGCGCACGCGGTCGTCGCCCGCGGCATGAAGGGTGCGAGCAGAGGCGAGATCGAGCGGCGCGTGGCACTGCGTCTGGAGCGCCAGAAGCTCCTCATCTCCGAGCACGCCCCCCGCTTCCACTGCGTCCTCGACGAGGCCGCGCTCCGACGCCCGTACGGCGACCGGGAGGTGATGCGGGGTCAGATCCAGCACCTCATCGAGATCTCCGAGCGCCCGAACGTCACGCTCCAGGTGATGCCGTTCAGCTTCGGCGGGCACGCGGGCGAGAGCGGCGCCTTCACCATGCTGAGCTTCCCGGAGTCCGATCTCTCCGACGTCGTGTACGTGGAGCAGCTCACCGGCGCGCTCTACCTCGACAAGGCGGAGGAAGTCGCCCAGTACGAGCGGGTGGTGGCGCAGTTGCAGAAGGACAGCCCCGACTCCGTGGGCAGCAGAGATCTTCTGCGTGGTCTGCTCCAACTCACCTGAAACATAAGTACTATGACGTGAGATCAGGTGTCTGCTTCCGTTTGCGTCCGTCTGCTGCCGCGGCAAGGGGTCCGTCTCATGTCCTTCTTCACTGACCTGGCTCATCAGTACATCGACGGGGAGTGGAAGGCCGGGTCGGGTTCCTGGGACATCATCGACTTCAATCCGTACGACGGGGAGAAGCTGGCGTCCATCACGGTGGCCACCGCCGACGAGATCGACCAGGCCTACCGCGCGGCCGAGCGCGCGCAGCGGGCATGGTCCGAGACCAATCCGTACGCCAGGCGCGCCGTCTTCGAGCGCGCCCTGCGGATCGTCGAGGAGCGCGAGGAGGAGATCACCGAGGCGATCATCGCCGAGCTGGGCGGCACCCGGCTCAAGGCGGCCTTCGAGATCCACCTCACCAAGGAGTTCCTGCGCGAGGCCGTGCACCTCTCGCTGAGCGCCGAAGGGCGGATCCTGCCGTCGCCGGACGACGGCAAGGAGAACCGGCTGTACCGCGTCCCGGTGGGCGTGGTCGGTGTCATCAGCCCCTTCAACTTCCCCTTCCTGCTGTCGATCAAGTCGGTCGCCCCGGCCCTCGCCCTGGGCAACGGCGTCGTCCTCAAGCCGCACCAGAACGCGCCCATCCTCGGCGGCGCCCTGGTGGCCAAGGTCTTCGAGGACGCCGGACTGCCGGGCGGGCTGCTGAACGTCGTCATCACCGACATAGCCGAGATAGGCGACGCGCTCATCGAGCACCCGGTGCCGAGCGTCATCTCCTTCACCGGCTCGGACGCGGTCGGCCGTCACGTCGCCACGGTCTGTGCCGCGAACTTCAAGCGGTCCATCCTCGAACTGGGGGGCAACAGCGCCCTGATCGTCCTGGACGACGCCGACATCGACTACGCCGTGGACGCGGCGGTCTTCAGCCGTTTCGTGCACCAGGGCCAGGTCTGCATGGCCGCCAACCGCATCCTCGTGGACCGCTCCGTCCAGGCCGAGTTCACCGAGAAGTTCGTCGCCAAGATCGCGACGCTCAAGGTGGGCGACCCGGCCGACCCGGCCACCCACATCGGCCCGCTCATCAACTCCTCCCAGGCGGAGGCCGTGACGGCGCTCGTCGAGCAGACGGTCGGCGCGGGTGCGACGGCGCTGCTGCACGGGCGCACCGAAGGCAACCTGGTGGCCCCCTCGGTCCTGACCGACCTGCCGGCCGACTCCCCGGTCCTCAACCAGGAGATCTTCGGCCCCGTGGCGCTCCTCCTGCCCTTCGACGGCGAGGAGGAGGCGGTACGCATCGCCAACGACTCCCGCTACGGCCTGAGCGGCGCCCTGCACACCGGCGACATCGAGCGCGGCGTGCGGCTCGCGAAGCGCATCAACACCGGGATGATCCACATCAACGACGGCACGGTGCACGACGAGCCGATCGTGCCGTTCGGCGGCGAGAAGCACTCGGGCGTCGGCCGGTTGAACGGCGACTCGACGGTGGACGCCTTCACCACGCAGAAGTGGATCTCCGTGCAGCACGGCAGGTCGCGCTTCCCGTTCTGACGGTTGGTCGGTTCTCGTGGGGCTCGTGCGGAACGCTTTTGCTCGGAGGGGGCTCTCAGTAGCTGTACGGCTGTACCCCCCCTGAGAGGAGTTGTTCCGCATGGTGCGTCGCGTTCGCGTACTGCTGCTGACCGTCCTGACGTTGGTCGCGGGCTCGGTGATGGCGTCCGCTCCGGCCTCCGCCGTCATCGGCGGGTCGAAGAGCACCTATGGCCCGTGGGCGGTACGGATGCTCGTGGACGGCAAACCGGCGTGCACCGGGACAGCGGTCTCCCGCCAGTGGATCCTCACCGCCTCGCACTGCTTCTACGAGCAGGCCCTGCCCGTCGCCGACAAGCGGATCTCCTTCCGGGTGGGCCATCTCGACATGCGCAGGGGCACCACCGTCCGTCCCCTTCGCGGCAAGCGCGTGGGCAGCGCGCACGCCGACATGATGCTCGTCAAGGTCGCGCCGATGAACGTCCGTGTCGCGCGGCTGTCCACGGTCGGCGTCCACCGCGGCCAGGCCGTGCGGCAGTACGGGTGGGGCGCCACCTGCACCACGGACGAGAGCGCCTGCCAGTCGCCCGTCCTCAAGCAGTCGGACCTGAAGGTCGTACGGCCCGACGACCCCCGGTGCGCGGGCCACACCGCGCCGGGCGGCCCCGACTTCTGCATGAAGAAGGTCTCCGGGATTCCCGCCGGGGGCGACTCCGGCGGACCCGTGATGACCGTCGGCCCGCGGGGCACCGAAACCCTCATCGGCGTCTTCAACGGCTCGGACCGGGAGAAGGGCGCCGAGGCCGGAGAGGTCTCGCAGCAGCTCTCGTGGATCCGCTCGGTCATCCGCCGATAGCGCCACGGCCGGTTCGGACCTCCCGGAGCCTTGCGGACAGAACCTGACCGCAAGGCTCCGTAGCGTCTGGGGTGTCGGGAAGCCCGGCGGAACGGAGCCCGCGCAAGCGGGCCGTAGAGAGGCGGACACCATGGTCACCCACGTCAACGCGGAAACCCACGGCGACGAGCGCGGCGCCCTCATCAACTTCGTGGAGGCCCAGCGCGGCGCCCTGCGCCGCTCGGTGCTCGGTCTGACCGGCGAGCAGGCGAACGCCCGCCCCAGTGCCAGTGAGCTGACCCTCGGCGGACTCGTGAAGCACGTCGCCGAGGTCGAGCTCACGTGGCTGCGCATGGCCCAGCAGAAGCCGAACGAGCGCGCCCGCACGCAGGAGACCTGGGGCGAGGGCTTCCGGCTCGCGGAGGGCGAGACGGTCGCCGGGATCCTGGCGTTCTGGGACGGGGTCGCCCGCGAGACCGAGGAGTTCATCCGCGAGGTGCCGAGCCTCGACGACACTTTCCCGCTGCCCCCCGCGCCGTGGTTCCCGAAGGACGGCGTGGTGTCCATGCGCTGGGTGATGCTGCACCTCGTCGAGGAGATCGCCCGGCACGCGGGGCACGCCGACATCGTCCGCGAGTCCCTGGACGGCAAGACTGCCTTCGAGCTGGTCGACCTGGAGCGGGGCGAGTCCTCGATCTGACCGCGCCGGGAGCGGAATGGGCCGTACCCTAGTCAAAGTTGATGACTGAGGTGCTCAGGGAAGGCGCGGTACATGTCAGCGATCCGGCTGCTCGTTCTCGGGGCCGTGCGCCAGCACGGCCGCGCCCACGGCTACCAGGTCCGCAACGACCTGGAGTACTGGGGCGCCCACGAGTGGTCCAACGCCAAGCCGGGTTCGATCTACCACGCGCTGAAGCAGCTGGCCAAGCAGGGCTTCCTGTACGCGCACGAGATCGCGCCGTCCACCGCGGGCGGCCCGCCGCGCACCGAGTACGAGATCACGGAGAAGGGCACCGAGGAGTACTTCACGCTGCTCCGCGGCGCCCTCACCACGTACGACCAGCGGCCCGACATGCTCACCTCCGCCCTGGGCTTCATCGTCGACCTGCCGCGCGCCGAGGCGCTCTCGCTGCTCGCGGAGCGGGTGCGCGCCATCGAGGCCTGGCGCGCGTCCGTCACGGAGTACTACATGCCCGCCGAAGGCCCCGGTCAGCTCGGCCACATCGGCGAGATCATGAACTACTGGGTGCACGCGGCCGACGGCGGCATGGAGTGGGCGCGGAGCCTGATGGAGCGGATCGAGGGTGGCGCCTACACCTTCGCCGGCGAGGGCGAGCGGTTCGTCGCGGTGCTCGCCGACGGCGAGGAGAACCCGTACGGCAAGGGCGAGCCGCACGCGGAGGACCACCGCTGACCCGCTCCGCCGGGGAGACGGAGACGGGCTTGCACCTCACGCGACGTGAGGACGCAGGCTGATCCGCGTACCGCAAGAAGAAGGGCGGAAGCGATGAGCTACTCCGTGGGACAGGTCGCCGGATTCGCCGGAGTGACGGTGCGCACGCTGCACCACTACGACGAGATCGGCCTGCTCGTGCCCGGTGAGCGCAGCCACGCGGGTCACCGGCGCTACGGCGACACCGACCTCGACCGGCTGCAGCAGATCCTGTTCTACCGGGAGCTCGGCTTCCCCCTCGACGCGGTGTCGGCCCTCCTGGACGACCCGGACACCGATCCGCGGGACCACCTGCGCCGCCAGCACGGGCTGCTGACCGCGCGGATCCGCAAGCTCCAGGAGATGGCCGCCGCCGTCGAGACCGCCATGGAGGCGAAGAAGATGGGCATCAACCTCACGCCCGAGGAGAAGTTCGAGGTCTTCGGGGACCACGATCCCGATCAGTACGCGGAGGAGGTCGAGCGGCGCTGGGGCGACACCGAGGCCTACCGGGAGTCGCAGCGCAGGTCCGCCTCGTACACCAAGGACGACTGGAAGCGGATCAACGACGAGCTCAACGCGGTGCACGCGCGCGTGGGCGACCTCCTTGCCCAGGGCGTCGACGCCGGCTCGGAGCAGGCCATGGACGCCGCGGAGGAGCACCGCCGCTTCATCTCGGCGAACCATTACGAGTGCTCGCACGAACTGCACGGCTGCCTCGGCGAGATGTACGTGAGCGACGAACGCTTCACGGCCTTCTACGAGGCCATCCGGCCCGGTCTCGCGGTCTACCTGCGGGATGCGATCCTGGCGAACGCGGCGCGCAACGCGTGACGCGAGCACTGTGAGCAGCCGGTAAGACAGGCTCTAAGGGGCACCCGACCATGGCGGGCGCCCCTTACCGCGCACGGGTTTGTCCCAGTTGTCGCACAGCGCACCCTCAGAAGGGCAGTGGAACCCGGCCGGGCCGCCCGGCGTTGATAACTTTGGGCGGCTGCACCCCGCCGCCGCACCGCCCCCTCACCCTCAGGAGCCCGGAACCGTGACGACGCTTGCGCTCGGACCAAGCTGGCTGGATCCGGATCATCTGCTGAACCAGTTCGGCGTCTGGGGCCTGCTTCTGATCGTTTTCGCGGAGTCGGGGCTGCTCATCGGCTTCTTCCTGCCGGGCGACTCGCTGCTCTTCACCACGGGCCTGCTGATCACCACGCACAAGCTGGACTTCCCGCTCTGGCTCGCGGTGCTGCTGATCTGCGTGGCCGCGATCCTGGGCGACCAGGCGGGCTATCTCTTCGGCAAGAAGGTCGGCCCATCGCTCTTCAACCGCCCGGACTCCAAGCTCTTCAAGCAGGAGAACGTGGTCAAGGCCCACGAGTTCTTCGAGAAGTACGGGCCCAAGTCGCTGGTCCTGGCCCGCTTCGTGCCGATCGTGCGCACGTTCACGCCGATCATCGCCGGCGTCTCCGGGATGCGGTACCGCTCGTTCATCACGTTCAACGTCATCGGCGGTGTCCTGTGGGGCGCGGGCGTCACGCTGCTCGGCTCCTGGCTCGGCAACATCGAGTTCGTCCACAAGAACATCGAAGCGATCCTCATCCTGATCGTCCTCGTCTCGGTGGTGCCGATCGCCATCGAGTTCCTGCGGGCGCGCAGCAAGTCCAAGAAGGCGGCGGCGGCCGAGGGCGGCCCGGCCCTGCGGGGCCGCCACGCGAAGCGGTAGGGGTCCTTCGGGCCCCTCGGGGTCAGAAGCCCCTGGTCCGCTTCGCCGCACGGCGATTCGCCGCGGACGCGGCGCCCGGCACCTTCAGGATCAGCCGGGAGACCTCGCTCCCCAGGTTCACGCCGATCGCGATGGCAAGGGCCGTCGCGACGGCCTTGGTGAGCGAGTTGATGCCGGTGTTCAGATCGTTCTGCGCCAGGGCGAGCAGCCCGAAGTACGTCGCGCTACCGGGTAGCAGCGGACCGATCGCGGCTGTCACGTACGGCAGTGAGGACGCGAACCGGTAGCGCGAGAAAAGCTGCCCGAACAGGCCCACGAGACCGGCCGCGACAGCCGTCGCGGCGACCGGCGAGAGCTCCAGCGGGGTCTGCGCCAGGGCGCCGAACATCACCCAGGCGATGCCGCCGTTGAGGGTCACGATCAGCACGGTGTGACGTTCCTGCTGAAGCAGGATCGCGAAGGCCAGACTCAGCGCCATCGACGCCAGGATCTGGATGATCGGCCGCGACGAGGTCACGCCGAACTTCGTCTCCGGAGTCAGATTGGTCGCGTCGAGCATCACGCCGAGCGACAGCACGAGCAGCACGCCGCAGACGATGCCCACGATGAGGTACATGACCTCCAGGAGGCGGGCGGCCGCGGTGATGTAGTAGCCGGTGAGGCCGTCCTGCACGCCGGCCACCAGCGCCCGCCCCGGGATCAGCGCGAAGAGCCCACCGGTGATGACCGCCGAGGCCATCGACGCCTCGGTGTGGACGAAGCTGAGGGCCACGCCCATCCCGGCGGGCGGCATCGCGGCGCCGACGAACTGGTAGAACTCCGGCAGCCCGCGCCCCGCGCACAGCCACGCGAGCCGGTCGCCGAGCATCGCGCCCACAGCGGCCACGAGGAACACGAGCGCGCCGCCGCCCACCAGCACGGACGCGGAGCCCGCGAGCAGCCCGCTGGAGGCCGTGAGCGCCCATCCGGGGTAGGGGTGACGGTTACGCCGGATGCCCGCAAGACGCCGGTAGGCCTCCTCCAGGGAGACGTCGAGGTCCGGGTCGCTGATGTCGTCCACCAGGTGGAAGACGGCCGCAAGCCGGGTGTAGTCGGTGCCGCGGCGGCGCACGGTCCTGGAGGCCGTGACGGGATCGTCCACCAGGGAGGGCTGGTGCGAGATCGACAGGAGCGTGAACGTCACGTTCGGCTCACAGCGGTCCAGACCGTACGAGCGGCAGACGGCGAACATCGCCGCCTCCACGTCCTCGGCGCCCTCGCCGCCCGCGAGCAGCAGCTCGCCGATACGCAGCGTCAGGTCGAGCACGCGCGGCACGGCGGGGCCGGTCTCGTCCTCCTGCTTCTGCGCCGCCTCCGGAGCGGGCCGCTCGGTGACCGGCATGCGCAGCATCGTGCGCATCTGGTCCTGCCAGGGCACTTCCTTGGTGAGCCGCACCAGCGGTATGCCCTGTGCGGGCGTGAAGGCCTGCGGGGCGTTGCGGGCGCTGTAGGTGTGCGGCGTGGTGAACGCCGACTTCTCGGTCTCCTGGGTCGTCGGGGCCGGCGTCGCGAGCCCGGTGGGAAGAGCGAACTCGGAGGTCGTCTGGGACTCGTCCTCAACCGACGGCGTCTGCGCCGCCACACCGGTGGGCTGCACAAAGGCACTGCGGGCCTCGTCCGACTGAGGCTTTCGGTCCTCGGTCTCCTGCTCGGCCACTGATGCCCTCACTTCTCATATGACTCGTATGCACCCTCCGTATGGCCAGTATGGGCACAGATACACGAACGGGCCGCGTGACCCCCGGGGGGGGCGCGGGCCGGTGGGGGGGGGGCCCGGGCCATGGGCGCCCGCGGCCATTGAGCGCGTGTTGGGAAGCTCGCTCTCGGCGGCGGCGTCCC